>CAUDDU010000069.1 GCA_958448375.1 uncultured Collinsella sp. | reverse complement strand
CGGGAGCGGCGACAACAGCGGCAGGAGCAGCGGCGGAAACGCCGAAGGTGTCCTCGATAGCCTTAACGAGCTCGGAAGCCTCGAGAAGGGTCATTTCCTTAAGAGCATCGATGATCTCATCGGTGGTAAGCTTAGCCATTTCTAAGTCCTTTCGGTTTCCGTGCGGATGCACGGAGATCAGTTAAAACACGGCGCGAATGCGCCAGGGGTGCGGCGTTGCCGCCGCGGGTGAAAACAGCGACTAGGCTGCCTTCTGCTCGGAGACCTGCTGGATCGAACGAGCGAGACCAGAGGAAACGCCGTTGACGCAGACAGCGATGTCGCGAGCGAAACCGGAGATGAGACCGGCGATCTGGCCGAGAAGCTGATCCTTGGTGGGCAGCTCGGCGATAGCCTTAACATCATCAGCGGAAACGGCCTTGCCGTCGGAGATACCGCCCTTGATCTCAAGGACGCCCTTGGACTTAGCGGAGAAGTCCTTAAGGGCCTTAGCGGCCTCGACCGGCTCGGTCTCGTAGAACACATAAGCGACGGGGCCGGCGAGAATCTCGTCGATCTCGGGCTGCTCCTGGTTCTTGAGGGCGATCTTGACCAGGTTGTTCTTGTAGACCTTCATCTCGGCGCCGCACTCGCGAAGCTGATGACGCAGCTCCTGAGCCTGCTTAACCGTCAGACCGTTGTAGTTGACAACGAACAGACCGGCGTTCTCGGCGATACGGGACTCGATCTCTGCAACCTTGTCGATTTTGTACTGCTGGGGCATGAATTACACCTCCTCGAATTCTTTCCGGGCACGGTCCGCCACAAGGACGTGACGGGGGCATGTCCAAAAAGAAAGCCCCCGCGCTGCATGAGCGACGGGGGCGAGAAGACATATCTACTCGACCACCTCGGCTGGCGGGATGTCCCATTAAGCTCGCGGGTAAGACCCGTTTGCGCCGGCTGTCTCTGGCAGCGGATTCGTGCGTGAACCGAAAGTATTATGGCGGGGACCCCGGCGTCGGTCAACGGAAAACCGGGCTGCACACAATTCCACCATCCGGCACGCTCCGCCGAAGGCCAGGCGCAAGGTTTTCGCTCGGTCAAGTCCTGGGCTCGCACGAAGGCCACATTAAGTGGCCTTCGGCTCGTGCGGAATCTACGAAAACCTTGCGCCCGGCCTTCGGCGGCGCGGCCTGCGGTGACTTTGGGGCAGCCCGGGTTTTCGTTGGCTGACGCCCCCGCTCATAGTGCTTGAGTCGGTGGGCTGATGTGTTGCGTCCCGTTGGGCTATAAGGTTGAAATGAAGGTGGACAGGCGATTCAGGCCTTCGTCCAGGTCTTTGTCGGAGACGCAGTAGCTGAGGCGGATGTGGCCTTCGGTGCCGAAGCAGTTTCCGGGGACTAGGGCTACGTTGGCCTCTTTGATGGCTTTGATGCAGAAGTCTTCGCTGGTTAGGCCGAACTTTTTGATGCTTGGGAAAGTGTAGAAGGCTCCTGCGGGCTCTACTACGTCGAGGCCCATGGCGTCTAAGGCTACGAGCACGCGTTCGCGGCGGGCTCGGTAGACTTTGAGCATGGGGGTTGGGTCGACGGTGAGGGCTCGCGTTGCGGCATCCATCTCAAAGGAGACGGCACTCGATACTAAGTATTGGTGAGCCTTTGCGATCTCTGCGATGACGGGCCCTGCCGCTGCGAGCCAGCCCAAGCGCCAGCCGGTCATGGCCCAGGGCTTGGAGAAGCTCTCGATGACGACCGTCTGCTCGCGCAGCTCCGGGTGTCGCTGGGCGAAGCGCTCGTAGCCATCCACATAAACCAGGCGGTTGTATACGTCGTCGCAGACCACGTAGATGCCTGCCTGCTCTGCCACGCGTGCCACGGCGTCGAGCGATGCCGCGTCGAGGATGCAACCCGTGGGATTGTTGGGCGAGCAGATGACGATAGCCTTGGTCGCCGGCGTCACGCAAGCACGAAGTGCGTCCTCGTCAATCTGAAATTGCGCAGGCTCCGTATCCAAAAAGACAGCTTTGGCGTGATTGGCCACGACGATGCTCTCGTACAGGCCAAAGGCCGGTATGGGGATGATGACCTCGTCGCCGGGGTTGAGCATAGCCATGAATGTTGCCGACAGTGCCTCGGTCGCGCCGTCGGTCAGGATGAGCTCATCGGCGGAAAACGTAAGGCCCGCGTCCCCCATGTAAGCAGACAACGCCTCACGCAGGGCGGGGCGACCGTTGTTGGGCGGATAGTGCGTATCGCCGCGGCCCAACGAAGCAGTCACCTCGGCGCTAATCACATCGGGCGTGGGAAAATCGGGCTCGCCGAGCGCGAGCGCGATGCACCCCGGATGCTGGGCGGCGAGCGCGTTAATCCGGCGGATGCCGGAGGGCTTGAGCGTGGCAAGCGAGGTATTCATGGGCAGACGCATGGCGTTCCTTTCGTAAGGGTTGCACTAGGATAGCGCGGCGAGGCACCGCCAGACGGTGTAACCTAAACGGAAACCAACCGGAAAGGAGGCGGCATGGAGACGACCGCACGCGGCGATGCACCAAAAACACTGCAAACCATTGCGTATATCAGTATTCCCAATAGCGCCGATCTTGATTTTTTGCTCTGGGACCTGCAGGATGCCATCGCCGCCTATGCTCAGCTTTCCGGCACCGCACTCCCCCGCCCAGTCGACTTGAAGGCAAATGACGCCGACGGCGTTGCCGATGGCATCGTGCTGGCCATTGAAGATATGGCTGACGATGAGACGTTGACTGCTATCGAGCAGGCGCTTGAGCGCTTTGGCGGTACGGGAACACGTGTCTATGCCGTGATTCGAGCCGCACAACAGGGCGCTGAGCAGGCACGTGGAGCCGCCGTTCGTCTGCACAGGGCATGCGAGCGCCATGACCAATTGTGGTGTGGCGGCGTTGCCATCTACGGCGGCAGCGGCATTGCGGCGCTTCGTCGCTCCCCGCGCATGGGACTCTTGCGGCGACCGTTTTCGGAAGCGATGGATAAGCTTGTGGGCGCTGTGCGCATGGGCTGCTCCGTCAAGCATGCACAGCGACTTGGCGGCGGCAATGCCGCCAACGTCGACGCCGACGGCATGGTTTGCGCCGAGCCAGCCGTGCCCGCGCCAATCTGGCGAGGTGCTCTGAAACGTCTGGGCGCCCACGCTCAAACAGAAATCTAAATTAAATAACAGCCCAGTCGACGGCTTCGTGCCAACGCTCAACAAGACGTTCCAGGCGCCAGGCGGCATTGGCAGGACTTGTCGAGGGCAGGACGATGGCGGGCAGCCCCGTCCGATCTTGCAAGTAGCGTTTGTAGAGTCGCCCTGCCGTACCGCCGTTACAGACAACGACCTCGATCGGCGCGGCATCGGTAATGCGCTCGATATGTGCCGGCACAACGTTACGAATGCTCGCGTCGCTCGAGCCCTTAATGTCGCAGCTCTCAATCACATCCCACAGGGCCACGCCACCGTTCAACAGCACGGATCGCTTGGCGGCAATGGAGGCATCGAGCGTCGCGGGCTCACCGCTTGCCAAAGGATCGCCCTCGTTGGGCGGCACAGGCATACCGAGGCACGTGGCCATCACACGCCAAAAGCGATTCTGAGGGTTGCCGTAATAAAAGGCATTGGTGCGCGAAAGCACCGAGGGAAACGACCCGAGCACCAAAACGCGCGAGTGCTGGTCGAACACAGGCTCAAACCCATGCTCAATATGTTGATAGTCCTCGTCCGGCGCTGTCATGATCTAGGCCCTCAACAGATAGCGCACCTCGTAGGGCGCAAGCTCAAGGGTACCCGTCAGCTCGACCGTGGGCGCATCGTCGGCAAGCAGGTCGACGAAGGAGCCGTTGAGTTCGCCAGCGCCAAAGGCGTAAGGCTCACCCACGGCATTCACCGCCACGAGTACCGTCGCGCCGTCACAGGCGCGCTCGAACAGCAGCTGCTTGTTCTGGATCACCACGTTGCGATAGGCACCGTAGTTGAGAGCACGGGCAGCCGCGTCGTCGGCCGAGCGAAGGTGCGCAAGCTGCGTGATGAACGCCGTCAGCTCGTTGGGCGCAGGCTCATCGAGCGCAGGGCGCAGCGCCCAGTCGCCATCGGGGCCGCCCTTTTCACCAGCAATTCCCCACTCGCTGCCATAGTAGACGCACGGGATGCCCGGCATGCCAAAGAGCATGCCGTAGGCGGGACGCAGGCACGACTTGTCGGTGAGGATGCTTGCCAGGCGCGGCACGTCGTGGTTGTCGACAAACGACAGCAGATGTTTGCCGCGGTAGATGCACCAGGGGTCGCCGCCAAACTGGCGGTGCAGCGAATGGGCGATCTCGAACATGTTGACCGAGTTAAAGCTGGAGTACAGGCCCTTGTAGCACTCGTAGTTGGTGCACGAGTCGAGCATCTCGTCGTTGACGATCTGATTGTAGTCGCCGTGGAGCGTCTCGCCGATTAGCACAAAGTCGGGCTTGAGCTCACGGGTAAAAGCGTGCAGGCGGCGCATAAAGTCGCGGTCGAGCATATAGGCAACGTCCAGGCGCAGGCCGTCGACGCCAAAGACCTCGGCCCAGCGGCGCACGGACTCAAGCAGGTAATCGACCACGGCGGGGTTTTGCAGGTTGAGCTTCACGAGTTCAAAATGGCCCTCCCAGCCCTCGTACCAAAAGCCGTCGCCGTAGCACGAGTCGCCATCAAAGCTGATGTGGAACCAGTCCTTGTAGGGCGAGTCCCACTTGCGCTCCTGCACATCGCGGAAGGCCCAAAAGCCACGGCCAACATGGTTGAAGACGGCGTCGAGCACCACGCGGATGCCGTGGGCATGCAGTGTCTCGCACACGGCGGCAAAGTCGGCATCCCCACCCAAGCGACGGTCGATGTGGCGCAGGCTGCGCGTGTCGTAGCCATGACTATCGGACTCGAGCGGCGGATTGATGAGCACAGCGCCAATACCGAGTTTTTGCAGGTAGTCGGCCCATTGGGCGATTTTCATGATAGGAGCATCGGGGTTGGGCACGGCGTTAGCAGCCTGGGCGAGCTCATCCTCGGCAACGGGCGCGGCGTTTTCGCGCGGAGCTCCACAGAAGCCCAGCGGATAGATCTGGTAGAACGTCGTCTCGTATGCCCACATAGCAACCTCCCGGTAAGCTCAACACAACGACATCCATTGTATGCCCGGCAGGGTAGCTAATTTGGGACGGAGCTGTTTTAGCTACCCCGACCCCTTTCCAAGTTGCGGTGGAATACGGACTGTTTGCCGGGTTTATTGGGCCCAGCAGTCCGTATTCCACCGCAACTGATGAGGGGACGTGGTTAGGCGACGGGCTTGGCGCGACGGATGGCCGGGAACATCACCGTGATGGCGAGGATGACGCCCGCGACCGCAATCGCGCCGCCTGCATAGCCGATCCAGGCGATACCGGGGCCCGACACCACAGCGCCGCCGATCGCCGTGCCGGTGCCGATGCCCAGGTTAAACAGGCCCGAGAAGATCGACATGGCGACGGCCGACGAATCCGCGGGCGTGTATTTGATGAGCTCGGCTTGGAACGCCACATTGAAGGCCGTGGCGCAGCAGCCCCATAGCGCGCAAACAGCGAGAACCGCGGCGAGCGACGATGCGGCCGGACCCATGAGCAGCAGGGCCACCGGCACGCCGGAGAGCGTAATCGCGAGAAACGGGAACCGGTGCCCATCGAACAATCGGCCGAACAGCCAGCTTCCGAGCAGGCCAGAGCAGCCGAACGCCGTCAGCGTCATGGTAATAGCGCTTGCGTCGACGTGCGCGATCTGTTCCAGGAACGGCTCGATATAGCTGTAACCCGCATAATAGCCGG
>CAUDDU010000068.1 GCA_958448375.1 uncultured Collinsella sp. | reverse complement strand
TGTGAAGGCGGCGGGGGAGACCTGCGACGCGGTGGTGCATGCCGCCGTCACGGCCGAGCTCGACGAGGAGCGCGCCGCGATTCGTGCCGGCGCCGCCCCGCGTTCCAAGCGCGACCTGGCCTCGGCCATCGAGTGGCGTGCGCATCGATCCGCACTGCCGAGCCTGCGCCCTGCCGTCAACGCCACGGGTGTGGTCATCCATACCAACTTGGGTCGCGCCCCGCTCGCGGAGTCGGCGGCAAAGGCCGTGGCCGAGGTCGCGCGTGGCTACAGCACGCTCGAGTACAGCGTGGACACCTGCTCGCGCGGGTCGCGCAAGGAGCACGCCGCGCAGCTCATCCGCTCGCTTACCGGTGCCGAGGACGCGCTGGTCGTTAACAACAACGCCGCCGCTGTGCTGCTGGTGCTGGCGACCCATGCCGCAGGCAAGGAGGTCATCGTCAGCCGCGGCGAGCTTGTCGAGATCGGCGGCAGCTTCCGCATCCCCGATGTCATGGCGGCTTCGGGCGCCAAACTCGTCGAGGTCGGCGCCACCAACCGCACGCACCTGGCTGATTATGAGCAAGCCATCACGCCCGATACGGCGATGATCCTCAAGGTCCATCCTTCCAACTATCGCATCGAGGGCTTTCACGAGGAAGTGGGCTCTCGGGAGCTTGCCGCCCTGGCCCACAAGCATGATCTGCTGTTCTACGAGGACCAGGGTTCGGGCGCGCTGTTGCCCGACGACATCTTGGTGCGCGGCGGCGAAGAAACCACGCCGGCTTCGGTTTCGGCAGGGCTCGATCTGGTGTCGTGCTCGGGCGATAAGCTGCTCGGTGCCGCACAGGCGGGCATTATCATGGGCCGTCGCGATCTGGTCCAGGCCTGCGGGTCGCATCCGCTTATGCGTGCCCTACGCCCGGGCAAGCTCGCACTGGCGGCGCTCGAGGCTACACTGCGCATCTACATGGATGGGGCGGATGTGGCCCATCGCGAGGTGCCGGTGCTAAACATGCTCACGCTTCCGCAGGCTCATCTGGAGCGCCGCGCACGCAAACTGCGCGAGCTGATGGTGGCGGGCCTCGATAAGGCGGGTTGCCCGCGCGCCGTGCAGGTGGAAATCGTCGAGGAGTCGTCGACTCCCGGCGGCGGTTCGCTGCCTACCGTCGAGCTGCCTACCATGTGCGTTGCCGTGCGCCTCGTCGATGAGCGTCTTTCCGTTGACGCACTCAAGCGCTCGCTCGTCCAAGATTTCGACACGCCGGTCGTCACACGCGCCTCGCACGATCGCGTCCTGTTTGACATGCGTACACTCGTGGGCGACCGCGATATCGAGACGGCGGCATCGACGCTCGTCGCGTGCGTTGAGAAGGCGATTGCTCGATGAGTGAGGTTCAGGCGCTGGTGGAGTGTCCCGTTATCGTTGGCACGGCGGGTCACGTTGACCATGGTAAGTCGGCATTGATCGAGGCACTGACCGGCAAGAATCCCGATCGTCTGGAGGTTGAGCGCCGTCGCGGTATGACCGTGGAGCTGGGCTTTGGCGAGTTGGCGCTGCCGAGTGGCAAGATCGTCGGCCTGGTCGACGTGCCGGGCCACGCGCATTACCTGCGCGCCATGGTGCAGGGCGCCACGGGCATCGACGTTGCCGTGCTGGTGGTCTCTGCCGTCGAGGGCGTGATGCCGCAGACGCGCGAGCACGTGCACGTGCTGGAGCTGCTGGGCGTTACGCATATGGTGGTCGCGCTGACGATGTGCGACCTTGCCGATGCCGAGATGACCGAGCTTGCCGAGCTCGATGTCGATGACTTTTTGTCGGGTACCGTGTTTGCGGACGCGCCGATCGTGCCTGTGTCGTCCAAGACAGGCGAGGGGATCGAAAGGCTGCTCGCCGTGCTCGACGAGCAGGTTGCCGCTTGCTGGGATGCCTGCCGTGCCCGTGCCGAGCTCACTTATGCCGCGCCGCGTCTGCCGATTGACCGCTGCTTTACGATCAAGGGCGTCGGCACTGTCGTGACGGGAACGTTGCACGATGCGCCGGTTGCGGTGGGCGACGAGTTGATGGCTTTGCCGTCGCGTACGGTCTGTCGCGTGCGTGGGATCCAGGTGCATGGCGATACGCCGCGCGCGCTGCCTGGTCAGCGTGTGGCGCTCAACCTGGTTGGTGACGGTGTCGCGGCGCTTGACCGTGGCGAGATGCTGGGCGTGGCGGACCGCTTTGGCCAGACGTTGCGCTTTATGATGACGTTCACCTACCTGGGCCGCGAGGGCACCAAGCCGCGCGTGCTCGAGTCGGGCGCGCGTGTGCATGTGATGGCCGGCACGGCCGAGGTCATCGGCCGCATCATGCTTTTGGAGGGCGAGGCCCCCATGGCGGTGGGCGAGACCCGTACCGTGCAGGTGCGCCTGGAGGAGCCGCTGCCGCTGTGTGCCGGAGACCATGCCGTGGTGCTGTCGTATTCGCCCGTTATGCTCATCGGCGGCGGGCGCGTGCTGCTTTCGCGCTGCCGTCGCTCGCGCGAGCTTTCGACGGGGGAGCGCACGCTGCTTGCAGCGCTTGAGGCCGGCGATGCCGTCGCTGGTGTTGAGGCGTGGTTGGCGCTGCAGACGTTGCCGGTCGTGGCTGCCGACGTTGCCGCGGCGCTAGACCTTGTTTCCGGTGGGGCCGATGCCGCGCTGAACGAGTTGGTGGCGCGAGGTGCTGTGCGCGAGCTTGCGGGCTCGGGCTGTAGGCTGTATGTGAATGCTGCCGTGTTCGATGCCGCCATGGACGTGCTGGCGGCGACCCTGTCAGCCATGCATGCGGCGTCTCCCAAGGAGACGGGCTTTACGCCCGGCGCCGTTGCCCATGCTGCGTGGCCTGCCGCTGATGATGGCGTTGCCGCGGCTCTGATTGCCGAGGGCTGCTCGCGTGGTGTGTGTGCCTCGGAGGGCGCCGAGGTATTCGATCCGCATTCGGCCGCCGCGGCGGCACGCGTGGTTCGCGAAGCCTGCGAACGTATCGTTGCTTTGCTGGACGAAGCCGGCCTCGATGCGCCGACGTTGCCCGAGGCGGGCGAGCAACTGCAGCTCGATCGCGACACCATGACGCGTGCCCTGCGCGAGCTTTCGCTCAATCGCTCGATCGTTAAGGTTGAGCGCGACGTTGCCCTGTCTGCCGCCGCCGAGGCCCATGCGCGCGAGCTCGTCGCCGCCGCCATCGCCGATGCCGGTGGCGCAGCCACCACGAGCGTGCTGCGTGAGGCTCTGGGCGTGTCGCGCAAACGTGCCATCAGCATCTTGGAGCACCTGGATGCCGTACGCTTTACGGTGCTCGACAAGGATGCCGGCGGCCTGCGCTCCCTGCGCTAGATTGGCTGCTCGGTTTGGTAAAATACCGCCGCACTTGGGAACGGATGGGCTCCGGTGGGCTCCGCGGTCCTCAAAACCGTTGCGAGGCGTGCAAAACGTCTTGGATGTGTTCGATTCACATACGTTCCCGCCATACGCTACCAGCGCTTTTGTGCTCGCGGTCTTGCTGCGTGCCGCAAAGGCGCTGTTTTGTTTTTGCACGGGTTTGCCGTGCCGCCCGCTTTATCGGCGACGGTATTTGGCTTCGTGTGCCGGGTTTTGAGCATACCGATGGGGGTGGTTTGCCGTATGACTACCGTAAGACGGGCCGATCTTTCTTGTGTCGTCCAGGCGGGCGGGTTGTCGTCGCGCATGGGTTGCGATAAGGCGCGCATGGCGTTTTGCGGTGAGCCGCTCATCGAGCGCGTGCTGGGTCGGCTGGCGCCAGTTGCCGGCGAGTTGGTCGTGACGACGTCGCGTCCCAGCGAGCTTGCCTATCTTGAGGAGCGCGCGTTTGGCGGCCTGGTGCCGCGTGTGGTGGCGGACCTTGAAGGCTCGGCGGGCGCAATGCGCGGCATCGCGAGCTCGTTGGCTGCGGCTCGGCTGCCTCTCGTGGCGATAGTTGCCTGCGATATGCCGTTTGTCTCGCCGGAACTCATTGGCGCGCTTGCCAATCGTGTTGAGGCCGAGGCACTCGACGTGTGCGTGCCGTGCGAGGAGCGGGGGATTGAGCCGCTTTGTGCCGTCTGGCGCCGTGCCGCATGTGCGCCGGTTGCCCAAGAGCTGCTCTCCTGCGACCGACAGCGCATTCGCTGCCTGATCAATCGCGTTCAGGCCGGTTATATGGATGAGCCGCAGATCGTTAAGGCCGCGGGGTCGACGCTCTGCTTCGAGAACGTCAATACGCCCGAGGAGTTTGCGGCGGCCGAGTTACTCGCCTAGAGGATTGGAGTTGCGATGTCTCACGATATTTGTCCCGACACGGGGGAACCTTGTACTTGCGACGGGTCCGAACCCTGTACCTGCGGTTGCGGTGGCTGTGGACATACCGCGGAAGAGGAAGCGGCCGCCGCGGCGTATCGTGAGGCACACCGTGAAGGCCCGACCGGTGATGCCCTCGATCGCGAACGCAAAATCATCGTTTCGTTCGACAGCACCTTCGATGTGATGGAATGCGAACAGCTGTGTCTTGCCGCCGGCGTGCCTGGGCGCATCATGCCGCTGCCCGGCTCCATCACCGCCGGCTGCGGGCTGTGCTGGGCCATGCCGTTCTCGGGCGATGCCCTCGCCGCCTTCCGCGCCGCCACCGAGGGCCGCGTAACCCCCGCCGACTACCACCAGCTCGTCCTCTAATCGCCAACACCACCACAAAGGTGCCTGTCCCCAATGTGGTGGTTTGGAACACGTGGACGAAACAGGTTTGAAACACGGGTTTTGCACGTCAGGTGCTCAAAAACGCTTCTACCTGCATCGTAATCAAAACGAAACATCCGCCCGTCGGCTTATGCGAAACTTTGCTGCAACAGTGCGATATTATCCATACTCGATAAAGCTCGCGGCGCATGGGGCGCCTCGAACGACACTTTTCTTTTCCATCAATTGGAGGAAGCATGAGCTACACGCAGAAAGTTCTCGACGAGCTCAAGGCCCGCTATCCCGAGCAGCCTGAGTTCATCCAGGCCGCGACCGAGATCCTCGGCACCATCCAGCCGGCGCTCGACGCCCATCCCGAGTACGAGGAGGCCGCTCTGCTTGAGCGCCTCGTCGAGCCCGAGCGCATCGTTATGTTCCGTGTCCCCTGGGTCGACGACCAGGGTAAGGTCCAGGTCAACCGCGGCTACCGCGTCGAGTTCAACTCTGCCATTGGACCCTACAAGGGCGGCCTGCGCTTTAACCCGACGGTCACCCTGGGCATGCTTAAGTTCCTGGGCCTGGAGCAGATCCTCAAGAACAGCCTGACCACCCTGCCCATGGGCGGCGGCAAGGGCGGCTCCGACTTCGACCCCAAGGGCAAGTCCAACAACGAGATCATGCACTTCTGCCAGTCCTTCATGACCGAGCTCTATCGCCACATTGGCCCCAACACCGACGTTCCCGCCGGCGACCTGGGCGTTGGCGGCCGCGAGGTTGCCTACCTGTTCGGTCAGTACAAGCGCCTGACCAACGAGTGGACCGGCGTCCTTACCGGCAAGGGCCTCTCCTTTGGCGGTTCGCTCGCCCGTACCGAGGCCACCGGCTACGGCTTGGTCTACTTTGTGGACGAGTACCTCAAGAGCCGCGGCGACTCCTTCGAGGGCAAGAACGTCGTCGTTCACGGCTCCGGTAACGTCGCCATCTACGCGGTCCAGAAGGTCGCCCAGCTCGGCGGCAAGGTACTGGCCTGCTCCGACACCCATGGCTGGGTCGAGGATCCCGACGGCATCGACTACACCGTGCTCGAGCATGTCTACAACAAGAAGCGCTCCGGCCACGACAAGGGCGTTACGCTCGCTATGTACGTCGACGAGAAGCCCAATGCCACGTGGCACGAGGGCGACGGCCGCGGCGTGTGGCAGCTTCCCTGCGATATCGCGCTGCCCTGCGCTCGCGAGAACACGCTGCTGCTCGAGGACGCCCAGGCACTCGTCGCCAACGGCTGCAAGGTGGTCGGCGAGGG
>CAUDDU010000067.1 GCA_958448375.1 uncultured Collinsella sp. | reverse complement strand
TTTGCACCTGCGTGCCAACGCTCGCCGAAATCGGTTTACGAAATCGGTTTCGTTTCGAGTTGTAGTATACTCACCTACAGCGTTTTGCAACCGAGATTTTTAAAAAATGCCTAAAATGGCTCAGACTGCCGACATTGGGAAACGGGGTGCGCTATGGCGCAGATGAGAATCAAGGACATTGCCGCCGAGGCGGGCGTGAGCCCGGCCACGGTCTCGCGCTATCTCAACAACCGCCCCGGGCAAATGACCGAGGAGACCCGTGCTCGCATCGCGGCAGTTATCGAGCGCACCGGCTATCGCCCACGTGCCGCCGCGCGCAATCTGCGCAGCTCGCGTACGAACCTCATCGGTGTGATTCTGGCTGACATCGCCAACCCGTTCTCGAGCGCCATGCTCGAGGGCCTTTCCGCCAGCGCCGCGGCGCGCGGCTGCTCGCTCATGACGGCCATTAGCGGCAACGACCCCGCTAAGGAAGCGGAGTCGCTCACCAGACTTATCGATGCCGGCGTGGACGGCCTGGTCGTCAACACCTGCGGAGGCAATGACGAGGCGATCGCCGCGGCAGCGGGACGTCTGCCCGTCGTACTGCTCGACCGCGACGTTGCCGACGGCGGTATTGACCTGGTGACATCTAACAACCGTGAGCTGGTCGCCGGCTTGGTAGACGCCTTGGCAGCTGCGGGCAGCGAGCGTCTGTGCCTGCTCACCGAGGCAAGCGACGATAGCCCCGTGCGTCGAGAGCGCGCCGAGGCCTTTGCCGACGAGCTTTCGCGCCGCGGCCTTGCGGGCGAGGTCGTCACCCTGGCCGACGGTGGCGCCACGGGCGTTGGCCGTTTGGACAAGACCATCCGCGACTACGCGGGCAAAAGGCTCGGCCTTATCGCCGTCAACGGCCTGGTTTTCCTGCGTCTGACCGAGGCGCTGGCGCAGCTTGGTCCCTCGCTGCCGGCGGGGCTCAAGATCGCGACGTTTGACGACTACCCCTGGAACCATGTGCTCTTTGGCGGCGTCACCACGGCCGCGCAGGACACCCTCACCATTGCCGAGCGCGTAGTCGAGCGCCTTTCCGAGCGCATCGACGTCGTTACCACCACCGTGGGCGAGGCCGCAAAGCTGGCGCCCAAACGCATTGAGATCCCCGGCCACATCGAACACCGCGCATCAACCTCGCGCTAGCCGCTCGTTCGCAACTGCCTGTTCGCGCACGTTTTTTGAGCGCTTGATACGCTTTAACCCTGCGGAAACATTTTTCTGCGATAGTATCTGCGATATAGACCAGTCGAAACCCGCCCGAAAGAAAGGGGAGCGACATGAACCAGCAGAACATCGATTACGTACTTCGCTCCGTAGAGCAGCGTGACATCCGCTTTGTGCGTCTGTGGTTTGTCGACATTCTCGGCCGCCTCAAGAACTTTGCCATTAGCCCCGAGGACCTCGAGGTCGCTTTTGAGGAGGGTATTGGCTTTGACGGCTCGGCCATCGAGGGCTTTGCTACGCCCGAGGAAGCCGACATGCTCGCATTCCCCGATGCTTCGACCTTCCAGATTCTGCCGTGGCGCCCGAGCCACAACGGCGTCGCCCGCGTGTTCTGCGACGTATGCACTCCCGACCGCAAGCCCTTCGCCGGCGACCCACGCGATGCCCTGCGCCGCATGTTCCGCAAGGCCGAGAAGGCCGGCTATCTGCTCAACGTGGGCGCCGAGCTGGAGTATTACTACTTCCCCGACGAGCACACCCCCGAGCCGCTTGACAACGTGGGCTACTTCGATCTTTCGGTGAGCGATGCCGCTCGCGACCTGCGCCGCAACACGGTCCTCACGCTCGAGAAGATGTCCGTGCCCGTGGAGTACACCTTCCACGCCGCCGGCCGCTCGCAGCACGGCATGAGCCTGCGCCACGCCGAGGCCCTGAGCATGTCCGACGCCATCACCACGGCCAAACTCATCATTAAGCAGCAGGCCTACGAGAGCGGTTGCCACGCATCCTTTATGCCCAAGCCGTTGGCAGGCGAGGACGGCAGCGCCATGTTCCTGTGCCAGTCGCTGTTCGACCACGACGGCAACAACGTCTTTTGGGGAGAGGACGACGAGAAGTACCATCTCTCCGATATCGCCAAGCACTACATGGCCGGCATCCTGGCGCACGCGCGCGAGATCAGCGCCATCACCAACCCCACGGTCAACTCGTACAAGCGCATCACCACGGGCGGCGAATCCGTGCCGCAGTACGCCACGTGGGGCCTGCGCAACCGCGCGAGCATGGTCCGCATTCCGGTCTACAAGCCCGGCAAGCAGCTGTCTACGCGCATCGAGCTTCGCAGCCCCGACCCCATGGCCAACCCGTACCTGGTCAACGCCGTCACGCTGGCGGCTGGTCTGGACGGCATCGAGCGCAAGCTGGAGCTCCCGCCCGAGGCAACGGCTGAGACGCTCAAGCTTACCGACCGTCAGATGGTCGAGGCCGGCTACACGCCGCTGCCGCGTTCGCTCAAAGAGGCGCTCGACGTGTTTGAGGACTCGCAGTTTATGAAGGATGCCCTCGGCGAGCACATCCACAGCTTCTTCCTCAAAAAGAAGCGCGACGAGTGGCATAAGTTTGAGTCTACGATCACCGAGTGGGAGATCAAGCACTACCTGGCGAACTCCTAATCGCGCTGGCTTGTTCCAGTACGATTGAGCTCATTTCCTTGGAGGCCGATATGTCCGAAAAGAGTGCCCTGTTCATGGCGCGCACGACGCGCTTCCACGAGTTTGCCCGCAGCTTGACGACCACCCTGGGTGTCGAGGTGAGCCTGGCTACTCCCGATTCGCCGACCGCGGCGCACGACTTTGACCTGCTGATCCTCGATTCCGATGGTATCCGCAGCGACCGCATCGATCAGATTGCCAAGTGGCTTGACGATCGTGGCGGCGTCCCCATGCTGGTGATCGTCGACGACGAGGCGCTCGGCACCCTGCGTCTGCCCAATCACGCGCATGCCGACTTTGTATGCCCCACGGCGACGCCCAACGAGCTCAAGGCTCGCGCGCAGCGCCTGATGGGCGAGGAGGAGACCGTCGCCGCCGACGATGTGCTCAACATCGATAACCTCGAGATTAACCTGGCCACCTACCAGGTGACACTCGACGATGAGCCCATCGACCTGACGCTGATGGAGTACTCGCTGCTGAGCTTTTTGGCGACGCACCCCAACCGCGCCTACAGCCGCGAGGTGTTGCTGCACCGCGTGTGGGGCTTTGAGTACTGCGGCGGCACGCGCACCGTCGACGTGCACATTCGACGCATCCGCTCCAAGGTGGGCCCGCAGATTGCGGCACACATCACCACCGTCCGCGGTGTGGGCTATCTGTTTAAGGACTAGATCTCCACTACTAAGGGGACAGGGCGCCTTTGTGGTGGTTTTGCCGCAGGTGCGGGTTCCTTTCGAGTTTGCAGCAGAACTTAAGCCTTCCTAAAAGATTGCGTTCTCATACACGTGCACCCGCATATTGGGGTACAACTCAACGTGAACAATGATGGCCCGCCACATGTTTGGCGGGCCTTTGGTTATTTGACGAAAGGATCGCAGCTATGAGCGAGTACGATTCCCAGCGTCCCCAGGATGCGGGCAACGCCGGCGAGACTCAGCAGCAACCGCGCGTACAGGTTGAATCGACGCCTGCCGACAACAACATTCCCTACGTGCAGGCCTACGACACGCAGACCGGCAAGCCGCTGGGCGGCCAGCAGGTTGTAAACAAGCACACAGTGGTCAAGACCAAGACCAAAAAGCTGCCGATCTTTATTACGGCGCTCGCCGGTTGTGCCTGCGGAGCTCTGCTGGTCATTGCGCTTATCATGAGTGGCACGCTCGATATCGGCGGCGGCAAGAACGCCGTGACGGCGGGTGCTTCGGGTTCGTCGACGCAAAAGATCACCATTGACTCCGAGGATACTACGCTGGCCGAGGCCGTTTCTGCCAAGGCATTGCCCTCCGTGGTTTCCATCACCGCCACTTCGAGCGGCAGCCAGAATGGCTCGCTTTCGCAGTCTGCCGACGAGTCGGACAACTCGGGCAGCGTCGGTTCGGGCGTGGTGCTCGATACCGAGGGCCACATCCTCACCAACAACCACGTGGTCGATGGTTACGACCAGTACGTGGTTACCATGGACGACGGCACCACCTACGAGGCCGAGTTCGTGGGCAACGATGCCTCGAGCGACCTGGCCGTCATCAAACTCAAGGATGCTGACGCCTCCAAGCTCACGCCGATTGAGATTGGTGACTCCTCCAAGCTCAACGTGGGCGAGTGGGTCATGGCGATTGGCTCGCCGTTCGGCAACGAACAGTCTGTCTCCACGGGCATCGTCTCGGCGCTGTATCGCTCCACGGCTATGAGCTCTACCAGCGGCAACACCATCTACGCCAACATGATCCAGACCGATGCCGCCATCAATCCGGGCAACTCCGGCGGCGCGCTCGTCAACGACAACGGTGAGCTGGTGGGCATCAACTCGCTCATCGAGAGCTACTCGGGCTCCAGCTCGGGCGTGGGTTTTGCCATTCCCGTTAACTACGCCAAGAACATTGCCGACCAGATCATCGACGGCAAGACGCCGGTGCATCCGTACATGGGCGCTACGCTTTCGAGCGTCAATGCGCTCAACGCCCGCACCAACAAGCTGAGCACCGATAGCGGTGCGTACGTGGCGAGCGTCGTTGAGGACGGCCCTGCCGCCAAGGCCGGCATTCAGGAGGGCGACGTCATCACCAAGCTGGGCGATGACGAGATCACGAGCGCCGATGGCCTGATCATCGCACTGCGCAGCCACGAGGTGGGCGAGAAGGTCGAGATCACGCTCATGCGCGGCAAGGAAGAGAAGAAGGTCACCGTTGAGCTGGGCTCCGATGAAGAGCTGCAGAACCAGCAGCAGGACGACAGTTCGACCGACACCGGCAACGGCGGTATTACCGACGAGCAGCTGCGCCAGTACTTGGAGGAGCTGCTAGGCCAGCAGGGCCAGGGTCAAGGCTACGGTCAGGGTTTCTAACGAGCCGTATCGCGCATACCGATGCCAGAGGGGGCTGTTCCGCCAACGCGGGGCAGCCCCCTCTTTTCGCGATGATCCCTTGGGGACGGAGGAAAACGGATCACTTGTGGCTGGCAAGAGGCCTGGTTCGGAATGGTCTGGACAGTTAGTTCAGATACGTATAAATCTGGGGCAGCTTGGGATGCGTTTTGAGCAATTTTTGATTGGGATGGGGCTCGAATGGGTGTTTGGAAGGGAGAGCGGGACGTTTACATGGTCTCGAGGAGCCCAAATTAGTTGAAACAGGGGTGTTCGTGCCTGATTCAGCTCTAGGATTTATACGTATCTGAACTAACTGTCCACCCCAGTCTGGTGGCTGCCGATTCGGTGCGGTTGGAAAGGGCGATTTGGCTCCATTGCGACCGGTGGTACTCTAGTATCCGTTTGAAATCGAGCGAAGGAGTGCCGCTATGGAGCAATCGAGCCTGTTTGGTGACGGCGTGGACATCGATACCGAAACGCCCACGACCGCGGAAGCCACCGCACCGACCGACGCCCGTGCCCAGGCGGCAGCGCGCGCGGCCGAGCTGCGCCATGAGCTCGATTACCACGCCTATCGCTACTATATGCTCGATGCGCCTGAGATCACGGACGCCGCCTTTGACAAAATGCTCGTTGAGCTGCAGGAAATCGAGGCGACCTATCCCGACCTGGTGACGTCCGACAGCTATACCCAGCGCGTGGGCGGCTACGTGAGCGAGCAGTTTACGCCGGTCACGCATATGGCGCGCATGTATTCCATGGACGATGCCATGGATCTGGACGAACTCGACGCATGGCTCCAGCGCGCCGAGGATGCGCTCGGTGCTGGCAGCGTCACCTATACCTGCGAGCTTAAGATCGACGGCCTGGGCGTGGCACTTACCTACCAAAGCGGCACCTTCGTACGCGCGGCCACACGTGGCGATGGCACCACGGGCGAGGACGTGACCGCCAA
>CAUDDU010000066.1 GCA_958448375.1 uncultured Collinsella sp. | reverse complement strand
AATATCGTCGTCCGTACGGACGTCCATCAGCGCCCCGCCCCTCTCTCAAAAACAAAAACCACCACAAAGGGACAGGCACCTTTGTGGTGGTTTCCCTTGTGGTGGTTCCAAGTGTATAGCCTTTGCAACCGGCGGTCGCTAGACAAACAGCACGTGCGCGAGCAGGGCACACACGCACACCGCTCCAAATACCAGTGCCACGATCGAGATCACGCGGTCGGCCATGTCCATGTTGGCACGATTCGTGAAGAACCGATCTTCGGCGGCGTCGACACGCGCCTCACGTACCAGCTCGGCAACCACCTCGCGGCCATCAAGCATCTTTGCATCCATGTTTGCCTCCCCGGTCTCAATCTTGTCCATCGAAAACCAACTCCGTGCAACCCGTCGGCGCCTACGGGCGTTCGTTGGGAGCCAGGCGCTGCATCTTGTTCACGGCCTTAAACTTGGTGAACAGCGGCACGTACTCAAAGCTCACGTTGGAGTTCTCCAGGCCGTACCAGCGTGCGGGCGTGCCGGCGGCGCGGCGGATGATGTACTTGAGCGTGATGGCCGTACGCTCGCTGGGCTCCACATCGCTTTCGGGCGCCAGAAGCTTACGGATCAGGACGAACTTGAACGTACCGATGTTACCCGGATCCTTGTAGACCGAGTAGTCATGCGTCTGCGGCGGCAGCTCGCCGGTGGCAGCCAGGTCCTGAACGACCTGACGCAGATAGGCATTGACGCGCTGGTTAATCTTGTAGCCCAGGTACAGATGCACGCGGAACACGTAGTCGGTGCCGAACGTCTCGACCGAATAGGCAAAGGTATGCGGCTCGTCCATGGTCTCGACATTCACAAACCACCAGGCGCGAGCGCGCTTGGGATGCTTGTCCAGAATCGAGTAGACGATATCACGGTCGATGTAGTCGGTATGGGTGTCCTTGGTCAGGTACACGATGTTGTCGCTCAGGCGCTCGTAGCGATCGTCATCGCGCAGGCGCTTGAGCTGCGGCAGGTAGCTGCGCAGCGGCAGCAGCGTAAACTGGCGCTGCTCAACAGCCGTACCGTTGTACCAGCACACCATAATGCCCATGATGAGTGCAGCCATGAGGATGGTGAAATAGCCGCCGTGGAAGAACTTGGTGAGCGAGCTCACGAAGAAGAAGCCTTCGAGCAAAAGGAAGAAGGCTGCGAAGATCCACGGAGCAACCTTGAGCTTACGCTCCTCGTGCAGGTAGAAGAAGAGCAGCAGCGTGGTGCACATCATAGTCAGCGTAATGGCAAGGCCGTAGGCGGCTTCCATATGCGCCGAGTTCTGGAACAGCAGCACCACAATGACGCAGCCGACAAGCATGACGTTGTTGACCATGGGGATGTAGAGCTGGCCCTTGGTCTCGGCAGGGTAGAAGACCTGCATGTGCGGCATGAGGTCCAGACGGCTGGCCTCGGACACCAGCGAGAATGCACCGGTGATGAGCGCCTGCGAGGCAATGATGGCCGCGACGGTGGAAAGGCCGACGGCAAACGGGCGCAGGCCCGGGGCGAGCATCTGGTAGAACGGGTTGAGATCGGCAATGCCCATGAGCTCGGGGTTGGCAGCGTTGTTCATAAGCCAAGCGCCCTGGCCCATATAGGACAGCAGCAGGCAGCACTTAACGAACGGCCAGGTAGCGTAGATATTGCCGCGGCCGACGTGGCCCATGTCGGAGTAGAGCGCCTCGGCACCGGTGGTGGCGAGGAAGCAGCTGCCCAGAATCATGATGCCCGCGTGGTTGTTGGGGCTCAACAAAAAGGCGATGCCGCGGAGCGGGTTGAGGCACAGCAGCACGGCGGGGTGCTGTAAGACAAAGAACAGACCCGTGCCGCCCAGGAATAGGAACCACAGCGTCATGATGGGGCCAAAGGCGTGACCGATCTTGGCCGTACCGATGCGCTGTACCAAGAAGAGCACGATGATGATGGCGAGCGTAATGGCGACGACGCGGCCCTGGTCATCGCCCAGCACGGCATGAACCGCCGGGATAGTGCGCAGGCCCTCGATGGCCGTGGTAACGGTAACGGCCGGCGTCAGGATGCCGTCGGCGAGCAACGCGGCGCCACCCAGCATGGCGGGGATGATAAGCCACTTGCCGCAGCGCTTGACCAGGCTGTACAGGGCAAAGATGCCGCCCTCACCATGGTTATCGGCGCGCAGCGAGATGAGCACATACTTGATGGTGGTCAGCAACGTGACCGTCCACACGACAAGGGAGAGCGCGCCGAGCACGAACTCCTCCGTGACGCTTCCGATGCCGCCGTTGCCGGCAACGAGCGCCTTGGTTACATACATGGGGCTGGTGCCGATATCGCCGTACACCACGCCTAGCGTGACGAGCATCGCCGAGATGCTCACAGGAATCGCAGCGTGCGAGGCTGCCTCCTTGGCCTTTTGTTCCATAAGCCGGTTTCCTCCCAACTTTAATGTTCGAAGGAATTATAGGTAATCGGCCTGCACTTGCACGGCACCGTTTTCCCAGCTAGATAAACATTTATACGGCCTTTAGGCCACCACGGCGATATGGAATGTAACAAAGGGACTGTCCCTTTGCCTCATCTGTCATTTTCCGAGCCAGTTTTTGAACCACCACTCCATGGAGCGGCTCATCTCGGCCATAAAGGGACTAGTGTGTTTGCGGGTGTAGATATCCACCACGCGCTCGCCCACCTCGCGGGCATGCGGGCGAAACATCGCGTCCATCTCGGCCACCTGCGCGTCCATGGTCGCAGCATCGGCGCGGCAGTAGCGCTCCTCGTGCACCAGGTTCACCACGGGATGCGCGATTGCCGGGCGCTCCTTACGGGGCGTGCCGATGATGAGCATCGACAGCGGCATGGTATAGGGCGGCAAGTCCAGCAGCCCGGCAACTTCCTCGGCATTCTCGACGATATCACCGATATAGCAGCTCCCCAGACCCAGAGCCTCGGCGGCAACCACGGCGTTTTGCGCGGCGATCACGGCGTCCTGGGCCGCGATGGCAAAGTCGCCCAAACCCGGCGCGCGGCGGGGCGCCTTACCCGTGCGCTCGACAAATTCGGGCTCAAAGCAGCCCACGTGCTCAAACAGATCGATCCACTTGGCATAATCGACCACAAATATTAGTGCCCAGGGCGCCTTGGCGATCATGGGCTGGTGGTCGCACAGGTCGGCCAGGCGGTCCAGCGTAGCCTGCTCGCGAATGCTCACGATGGAATACATCATCATGGCGCCCGCCGACGGCGCGCGACTCGCCGCATGCAAAATTGCCGCCCGCTGCTCGTCGGTCACCGCCACGGGACGGTCGTCGTCATCACGCGCGAAGGCACGCGTTGAGGAACGGTGCTCCAACGTGTCCAGCACCGCATTGCCCGTGGTCTCGACCGGATAGCCACACGTATCCACAGCCTTGGTGCAAACCTGCTCGTTCATCGCCTCATCCTCGCTAATTCTTTAAGAAGCCTTTACGTTTCCGTGTAATTCCCGTCCATTATCGCGCAGGTCGCCACTACATTACGCCACACCGCCACACGTGCGCGTTATTATGGCTGGTTGTTGTGCGCAACCCTCAAATGCTGCGCATATCTTGGTAACAATCGGGTAAACCCCCGCTTTCGTAGGTTCTAAGTTTGTGAGGAGTCTCAGCATGTTCGCTGCCGCCATCTCGCTCGTCGGTCTTGCGGCGACCGTCTACCTTGTCTTGCGCGAGGCCAAGGCCATTCGCGCTCAGTCGGGCACCGTTGCCAAAAGCGCTCTTGGGTGGAGCGTCGCCTTCGGCCTGTTCCAGCTCTTTTTGACCATTTGGGGCGCCATTGGCCTCGTCGCCCAAAACGAGCCGCTCGCCTTTGTGATGCTCATCCTGACCAATGCCATCCTCACCGGCTGCGCCTGGGCCAGTATCGCCCGCGACCGCATCGCCCCGCGCGTCTTTGCGTTCGCCTCGGCCGATGCGCCCGCCCCCACCGGCAAGCTCGCTCGTTTGCGCGACGCCTTTGTGGGCAAACCGCTCGTCGCCGCCGTCCTGTGCCTGCTGCTCGCCGGCGTCTTTGCGCTGCTTGGCATGGAGGTCTCGTCCAACCACGACTTTACCTGGGTCTACCCCCTGTGCATCCTGCTCGAGTGGGCCATCATCACCACGCTCATGGTCGGCCTGTTCTTCCTGTTCCAGCGCCACGGTGCAGCTCCCGCGGTCCTGGCCTTTGCCCTCTTTGTCCTGGGCATTGCCGAGTTCTTCGTCATCACGTTTAAATCCATGCCCATCCAGCCGGGCGACCTTTCGGCCATCTCCACCGCCGCCGCGGTCGCCGGCACCGGCTACACCTTCTCCATCTCGCTGTTCTGCGTGCTGTCCATGGGCTTTACCGCCATCGCTATGCTGCTGTGCGAGTACGCCGGCCTGGTCGCGCCGCATCGCCAGAAGGGCGCCGCCAACGCCAAGCGCATGCTGCTCACCAACCTGCTCGTCGCCGTGCTGTGCCTGGGCGGTGTGACCGCGCATGTCACGCTCATCGACTACTACAACACTCTCGGCATCACCGTCTACACCTGGCGTCCGCTCGAGAGCTACTGGCGCGAGGGTTACCTGCCCGCCTTTATTAGTGCAGCGCAGTCCATCAAGCCGCCCAAACCCGCCGACTATTCTGTCGATGACGCCAAGGCTACGCTCAAAAAGTATGCCAAGGCCTACGACAAGTCCGACGCGGCTAAGAGCGACGAGCGCGCCGCCGCCCAGGAGCAATTCGACAGCGAGAAGCCCACGGTCATCGCCATCATGAACGAGACCTTCTCGGATCTTTCGATCTATCAGGAGATGCGCGCCGGCTACGAGGGCCCGCAGTACTTTAAGAACCTGTCCAACTGCCTCAGCCGCGGCAAGCTCTACGTGAGCGCCTACGGCGGCGGTACCGCCAATACCGAGTTTGAGTTTATGACCGGCAACTCCATGGCCAACCTGGGCTCGGGCGTGTACCCCTACACCATCTACAACATGGAGACAACCGGGAACCTGGCAGAGCAGTTCAAATCGCTCGGCTATTCCACCACGGCCATGCACCCCAACCACGCGACCAACTGGAACCGCGAGAACGTCTACAAGGACTTCGGCTTTGACCAGTTCCTGTCCATCAACGATTTCCAGGGAGCTGACACCCTGCGCGGCATGGTGACCGACCAGGCTACCTACGACAAGATTCTTGAGCTGCTCGACCAGAACGCCGATCCGCAGTTTATCTTCGACGTGACCATGCAGAACCACTCGGGCTACGACACGGGCCTGCTGCCGGTCGACAAGCAGATGCACCTGAATATCGACACGACCGATCTGGACGCCAAGACCGTCGAGGACGGCACGCTCTCCGATGTCGACGAGTATGTCTCGTGCATCGAGCAGTCCGACCAGGCGCTTCGCTACTTCCTCAACGCCCTGAGCAAGCTCGACCGCAAGGTGGTCGTGGTGTTCTGGGGCGACCACCAGCCGTTCTTCCCGTCCAAGTTCAATGACAAGTGGTTTACCAGCGAAGACGACGCCACCCACCAGGAGCGCCTGTGGCAGACCGACTACATCATCTGGGCCAACTACGACGTTGCCGGCTGCGACCAGACGAGCGAGGTCGACGACCTGTCCACCAACTACCTGTCCACCCAGCTCATGCAGCTAATCGGCGCGCCGCTGACCGACTACCAGAAGGCGCACATGACGCTGCGCGAGTCGCTGCCCGCCATCAACTCCGTGGGCTACGAGGACGCCAGCCTGCGCTGGGCGCTCTCCTCCAACGTCACCGGTGACGACGCCGCCGCCGCTGCCGCAACCAAGGCGCGCGAGGATTACGCCAAGATGCAATACTACGAGATGTTCCGCGACGGCAAGAACGTGTACACCGAGCACTTCCAGACCGAGGCCAACGAGACCGACCCCAACCTGGCGCCGGGTACGACCAAGATTAAGTAGCTGCTAGCTGCTGAGCCACAACTGAAACGTCTGTCCAGGCGGAGGCATATAAGGTTCCCTGCTCGGACAGTCCTGCGCAAGACGAAGGCCACATTAAGTGGCCTTCTTTGCGTGCGGAACTCGCGATGAAC
>CAUDDU010000065.1 GCA_958448375.1 uncultured Collinsella sp. | reverse complement strand
CCATAACGGCGATTTTGGTGCCGTCCTGCTTGAGAGTAACACTGCCCACCTTGTCGCCCACATGCACCGTGCCCGAAAGATCGTCGTAGCTAACCTTTTCGGTCACCTCGCCGGCAAGGGAAAACACGGTCGCTTGCGCCGTAGGATCGGCGAGTGTGGCGTCGATCGTCTTATCCGTCCAGTCGGTTTGGCCAATGCGCGCCATAAGCGGGTTGCCGTTGGCGGTCTTTTCCTGCGTGTTGGCGATTGCGACCGTCACCTTGTGGCCGTAGTACCAGTTGGCAAGGGTGGCGGTATCGGTAAAGCGCTGATCGGTGGTGGTGGAGTTCAAAATAACGGTGTAGATCTCGTCGCCGTCGCGGTTGTAGGCGCTCGTAAAGCAATAGCCCGCGTCGTCGGTGGTGCCGGTCTTGCCGCCGATGTTGCCATCTTGGCCCAGCAAATAGTTATGCGTGTCCATGGAATGCGAATGGTCGGTGCCGTCGGCGCCCGTGACCTCGATCCAGGAATCCTCGCTCGCTACGACCTCGCGGATCGTGTCGTTTTTCATGGCCTCCTGCATCATCAGCGCTACGTCGTGTGCGGTTGAGTGCATATTGCCAGCCCACTCATCAAAGTCCAGACCATGCGGGTTTTCAAAAAGCGTACCGGTGCAGCCGAGCTTCTTAGCGCGCTCGTTCATGGCCTTCACAAATGTGGCCTCGGCGTCTTTGGTCTTGGGGTCGATCTTCTTGCCCACATATTCGGCGAGCACGATGGCGGCGTCGTTGCCCGAGGGAATCATCAGGCCACGCAGTGCCTGCTCAACGGTAAGCTCGTCGCCTTCGAGCAAGCCAGCGGTCGAATTACCCACGGTGGCTGCGGCGTTGCTCACCGTGACCTTCTCGTCCATCTTGCAATTCTCGACGGTTAGGATTGCGGTCATGACCTTGGTGATCGAGGCAATCTTGACCTGCTCATCGGCGCCGCGGGCATAGTAGACGGTACCGTCTTTGCCCATGACGAGGGCATTGGTCGCATCGATATCGGGCAGGTTTTCGGCCGTGATGCCGCGCGCATCGGCGGTTTTGCCGCAAACATTGTCGGTCGTGAGCACTTGGGCGCCGGCGACGGTGGGCGCGCCAGCGGCAAGGGCGATAGCGCAGACAAAGCCGGCGGCAAGCTGGGCTGAGCGCTTTGCAAAAGAGGTGAGGGACTTCACGGATTTCGCTTTCGACGGGATGGTCTCTTCTGGAACTAGAGTATATCGTTTGCCGGCGTCGGCGATCATCGCGTGCGTGCGTGGCCCACATCCGCGCTCGAACGGGCACAAGGGTGCTTAAGGCCGACTTAATCACCCACGCTTGTTGTGTGTGGCGTGCGTCGCCTCGGGCATAATGGAGCGCGAGAGGAGCACGCATGAACGAGCGCATACTGGTAGTTGATGACGAGAAGGCCATCGCCGACTTGGTTGGTATCTACCTTACAAAAGAGGGCTTTGATGTCCAGATTGCCTATAGCGGGGCCGATGCTGCCAAGGCAATCTTGGAGCAGGAGTTCGATCTGGCGCTGCTGGATGTCATGCTGCCCGATATCGATGGATTTGAGCTGCTGCGTACGATCCGTTCCAGCCATACCTATCCTGTGATTATGCTGACGGCGCGCGATGCCCAGCAAGACAAGATCGAGGGCCTTTCGCTTGGCGCGGACGATTACGTGGTCAAGCCGTTCCGCCCGCTGGAGCTCATCGCGCGTGTGCACGCTCAGCTTCGCCGCTACACCAGCTACGGTAGCCGTGCGCAGGCGGCCGAGTCGCCGACCATTCAGCTCGACGGCTTGGAGATCAACCGCGATGCTCGTTCCGTGACGGTGGACGGTTCACCGGTACGCCTCACGCCCACCGAGTATTCAATCTTGCTGTATCTGGTCGAGCATCGCGGCAGCGTGGTGGCCGTGGAGGACCTGTTCCGCGCAGTGTGGAACGAGGACTTTATGCCCGGCTCCAACAATACGGTGATGGTACACATTCGCCACTTGCGCGAAAAGATCGGCGATGACGCACAAAAGCCGCGCTTTATCAAAAACGTCTGGGGCGTCGGCTACATCATCGAATAACGCTTTTCGCTTGTGAGGATCTTGATATGACAAAAGACGATAGGCAAGCGTTCGAGGTGCCCGATCGGCTCTTTGAATACGTGAGGTCGGTCGTCGACAACCGCGCGCTTGCAACGGTGCTGCTCTTTTTGCTGAGCCTGCTGCTGATTGGCATCGACAACATCGTCGGAATCTTGGCGGTGCTGCTTGTCGGCTTTTTGCTGATCGATCGATTTGAGATCGTGTGCCGCTGCGTGGTGATTGGCGGCGCCGCGTGGGCCATGACGTTGGCGATTGGCGCCATGGCGCTCGGCGGCATCGAAGGGCCGGTGCTGTTCGATGCCGGCTTTGTATTCAACATGCTTGGCTTTGTGCTGGCGCTTGCCGCGTGCGTGCTGTTCTTGTGTGGCCGCGCCCTGTACTACCAGGGCTACGAGCAGGGCGAGCAGCATGCCGATTGTGTGCTGGCCGCTCGTATTCAAGATCGCCTGATCGATCACCCCGACACCTGGGATAACATCGACGGCGACTTCTTGGAGGTCGAGGGCGCCCTTAACCGCGTGCGTGACCGTGAGCGCAAGGTGCAGCAAGCTCTGCGTGACGAGTCGCATCGCAAGGACGATTTGGTCACGTACTTGGCACATGACCTACGCACCCCGCTTGCCAGTGTGGTGGGCTATCTTTCGCTGCTGCAAGAGGCTCCCGAGCTGCCGGTTGAGCAACGTGCGCACTTTACGGGCGTGGCGCTCGACAAGGCGCACCGGCTCGATACGCTCATCGAAGAGTTCTTCGATATCACGCGCTTTGACTTCCACGATATCGTGCTCACGCGCGGCTATGTTGATCTGGGGTTGCTGCTGGCTCAGGTGACTGACGAGTTCTATCCCATCCTCAACGAGCAGCATAAGGAAGTCCAAGTTGATATTCGCGAGGACCTGACGGTGCTCGTGGATGGCGACAAAATGGCTCGCGTGTTCAACAACATCATGAAAAACGCTATTGCCTATAGCTATGAGGGCTCGACCATCACGATCGAGGCCAGACGCCGGGACGGCGGTGGCGTGCGCGTGCGCTTTATCAATCAGGGCGATCCCATCCCTGCGGCTAAGCTCAAGGTGATCTTTGAGAAGTTCTATCGCCTGGATGCGGCGCGTGCGACCAATCGCGGCGGCGCTGGACTGGGGCTTGCCATCGCCAAGGAGATCGTATGCGCGCACGGCGGTACCGTTGCATGTGAATCGACGCCCGAACACACGATATTCACCATCGAGCTGCCCGCCGCATAGCCAGCGTGCCCTTACAAACACTTGACAATGCGCTCACGTGCATATGAGCCGCGATTCCTACTATCGATACTGCTGAATTGATATCGATGTGGAGGTATGCGGTATGACGGCTGCTGCGGCTGTGGAGCCCACGGAGCTTGAAGAACTCATGAAAGCGCAGGCCGAGGCCGCGCACGAGCGCGAGGTTGGGGATGCGACTCGCCCCACGGCAGAGGATCTTGCCGCCTCGCCGACGCGAATCGATGTTGAGGGCCTCGACCTGTTCTATGGCGACCACCATGCGCTCAAGGACGTGAATATCAAGATCCGCGACAAGCAGATTACCTCGTTCATCGGGCCTTCGGGCTGCGGAAAGTCCACGTTGCTGCGCTGCTTTAACCGCATGAACGACGGCATCAAGGACTGCCGAATCGAGGGCAAGATTGCGCTCGATGGTCAAGATATCCTGGGCGACTACGACATCTGCCGCCTTCGCCAGCGCGTGGGCATGGTGTTCCAGCGCCCCAACCCGTTTCCCATGAGCATCTACGACAACGTCGCCTATGGGCCGCGCGGTATGGGTGTGCGCGATCGCGTCGTGCTCGACGAGCTGGTCGAAGACTCCCTGCGACGCGCCGCCCTGTGGGACGAGGCCAAGGACAAGCTCAAAGAGTCGGGTCTGGGTCTTTCGGGCGGCCAGCAGCAGCGCCTGTGCATCGCCCGCGCACTTGCCGTGCAGCCCGACATTCTGCTGATGGACGAGCCGACCTCGGCACTCGATCCTGTGTCGACGCTGGTGGTGGAGCAGCTGGCCTGCGAGCTCAAAGAGACCTGCACGCTCGTGGTCGTTACGCACAATATGCAGCAGGCGGCGCGTATCTCCGATTCGGTCGCATTCTTTTTGCTGGGTGAGCTGGTGGAGCACGCGCCCACCGCGCAACTCTTCAAGAATCCGACCGATCCGCGCACGGCGGATTATTTGACGGGACGTTTTGGCTGATACCATCTAGTAAAGGTACCTTTAGGGTTAAGATGCGGTCATGCCGGCCGCAAAGGGGTTCAACATGATCTATTACGTCGAGGACGATGACAACATCAGGGATCTGACGGTCTACGCGCTGCGCAAGCAGGGAATCGAGGCCGAGGGCTTTTCGTGCGATGGCGAGTTTAAGGCCGCCGTGGCGCGACGGGTACCCGATGCTGTCCTGCTCGACATCATGCTGCCCGATACCGACGGTTTGGCGATTATGCGCCGCCTGCGCGCCGACCGCCTGACGGCGACGGTGCCCATCATGATGCTTACCGCCAAGGACACCGAGCTCGACAAGGTGATGGCGCTCGATGGCGGTGCCGACGATTACCTGACTAAACCCTTCTCGCTCATGGAGCTCGCCAGCCGCTGCCGCGCACTGCTGCGTCGCGGCGGCATGGTCAAGCAGGCGAGCGATGTGCTCAGCGTGGGCGACATCGTGCTCTCGCCCAGCCATCGCGAGGTGACCGTTGCCGGCGAGCCGCTTAAGCTCACCCTGCGCGAGTTCGACCTGCTCGAGTACCTCATGCGTAAGCCCGGCGTGGTCTTTACCCGCGAGTCGTTGCTGCAGAGCGTGTGGGGCTGGGACTTCGACGGCGGTTCGCGCACCGTTGACGTGCACGTGCAGACGCTTCGCCAAAAACTGGGCGAGCATGCCAGCGCCATCGAGACCGTGCGCGGCGTGGGCTACCGCTTGGCCGAGCCTTCTGCCGGTGATGGTGCCGAAGGTGACGACACCGCGGCCACCGCATCGGAGGAGTAACCCGTGGTCTTCGCCCCCCATGGAAAACATACGCTGTCGCACCGCGTTTTTGTGACGATCTTTGTCTGCGCCATGGCGGTTATCGTGGCGTTTACGGTGCTGGGTGCGTTCTTTGTGCAAAACACCTTGGCGGATGCCACGAGTGCCAATCTGGCGCAGGAAACCGAGCTCATTGCTGCCGCCCTCGACGAGCAGCAGGAGCCCATCCCGTTCTTGCGTAGCCTCGATCGCGAGGACTTGCGCATCACGCTGATTAACAAGGATGGATCGGTTGCCTACGACAACGAGGCGTCGCCTTCCACATTGCCCAACCACGGCGATCGCCCCGAGGTCATCGAGGCCTTTGAGAATGGTTCGGGTTCCGCGGAGCGCGCAAGCTCTACGCTCGACGAGATTATGCTGTATCGCGCCGTCGCCCTTGATAACGGCCAGGTTGTCCGCTTGGCACAGGCCCAGCCTGGCGTTGCGGCGATTTTGCTGTCGATGGTGGCGCCGATGCTGCTTATCGCGGCAGCGGGTGCGGTACTCTCGTTTTTTATGGCGCGCCGCGAGTCCCGTGCCATCATCGCGCCTTTGCAAGAGGTGGATTTGGACCACCCACGCCGTAGCTATGAGCACGCCTATGCCGAGATGGTCCCCATGCTTGAGCGTATCGAGTCGCAGCGCCAGGAGCTCAAGCGCCAAATGGCGGTGCTAGCGGACAACGACCGTATGCGCCGCGAGTTCACGGCGAATATCACTCATGAGCTCAAGACGCCGCTTACGGCGATTTCGGGCTATGCCGAGCTCATCGCAAACGGCATGGTCGAGGGCGAGGACGACCTGCGCAACTTTGGCGGTCGCATCTATCGTGAGGCGGGCCGCTTGGCAGCGCTCGTCAACGACATCCTTACGCTGTCTAACTTGGACGAGGCCGAGCGTGCAACTGAGGGCGAGACGGTGCCCATTGGGTCCACGG
>CAUDDU010000064.1 GCA_958448375.1 uncultured Collinsella sp. | reverse complement strand
CTCGACCATCCTTTCGGCCGAGGACATCGCGCACCTCACCGTGACGCAAAAGCATGTCCGCTGCGGCCGTTGCTCTAACAACTGCCAGCTTACCGTCAACGACTTTGGCGGCGGCAGGCGCTTCATTACCGGTAACCGCTGCGAGAAGGGCGCCGGCCATAAAAAGCAGAAGACCGAGGCCCCCAACCTTTTCAAAAAGAAAAACGAGCTGCTCTTTAACCGCGAGGTCCTGAGTCCCGACGACGCCCCGCGCGGCACCGTCGGCATCCCGCGCGCGCTCAACATGTACGAGAACTACCCCTTCTGGCACGCGTTCTTTACGCGCCTGGGCTTTAGCGTGCAGCTGTCCGACCAGTCGAGCAAGAAGACCTACCAGGCGGGCATCGAGTCCATGCCGTCCGAGAGCGTGTGCTACCCGGCAAAAATGAGCCACGGCCACGTGATGAACCTCATCGACCGCGATGTCGACTTTATTTGGATGCCGTGCGTGCGCTGGGAGCGCAAGGAGGATCCGACGGCCGGCAACTGCTATAACTGCCCCATCGTCATGAGCTACCCCACGGCGCTGGCGCTCAATATCGACGAGATTCGCGAGCAGAACATCGAGTTCCTGTACCCGTTTGTGCCCTATCACGACAAGACCGAGCTCAAGCGCCGTCTGTACCAGGTACTCGCCGTCGACCGTGTGGCCGATGCTGAGGCCGGTCGCGGTCGCGTGCGCGGTCCCAAGATCACGCGCTCCGAGGTCGATGCCGCCGTCAACGCTGCTTTTGAGGCCGATGCGCGTTTCCACGAGGACATCCAGACCATGGGCGAGGAGGCTCTCAAGTGGGTCGAGGACCACGGCGGCCACGGCATCGTACTCGCCGGTCGTCCCTACCATAACGACCCCGAGATCAACCACGCCCTGCCCGAGCTTATCTCGAGCTTTGGCTTTGCGGTCTTTACCGAGGATTCGCTTGCGCATCTGGTAAAGCCCGAGCGTCCGATTCGCGTCGTCGATCAGTGGATGTACCACAGCCGTCTGTACGCCGTCGCCCGTTTTGTGACGATGCGCAACGACCTGGACCTGATTCAGCTCAACTCCTTCGGCTGCGGCTTGGACGCCCTGACCACCGACCAGGTGCAGGAGATTCTGGAGGCCAGCGGCAAGATCTACACCGTGCTCAAGATCGACGAGGTATCCAACCTGGGTGCCGCGCGCATCCGCATCCGCTCGCTCATGGCAGCGCTCAAGGACCAGGAGGCCGAGCGCCTGGCCGATGCCACGGCCGCGGGCGAGGCCTACGAGCAAGGCGACGCCGCGCCGGTGGCGCCTTCCACGGATGCCCCTGCGTTCGCGAGCCGTAAGTACACGTTCGAGGCTCAGCGCGAGAGTGCTTCGACCGCGTGGCCCAAGGTGCCCTTTACCGAGCAGATGCGCGAGGAGGGCTACACCATCCTGTGCCCGCAGATGGCGCCGATTCACTTTGACCTGGTCAAAGAGGTGTTCCGCGGTGCCGGCTACAACTTGGAGCTGCTGCCCTCGACCGACCACGATGCCGTCGAGGCTGGCCTGCGCTACGTGAACAATGACATTTGCTATCCGTCGATCCTGGTGACGGGCCAGATTATGGAGGCCATCGAGAGCGGTCGGTACGACCTGTCCAAGACGGCCGTGGTTATCAGCCAGACCGGCGGCGGCTGCCGTGCCACCAACTACATCGCACTCATCCGCAAGGCCCTGCGCGAGAGCGGCCACCCCGAGATCCCGGTGATCTCGCTTTCGGCCGTGGCGCTCGGTGAGGACAACCCCGGCTTTAAGATTACGCCGGCACTGCTTAAGCAGGCAGTCTACGCAGTGCTCTTTGGTGACGTCATGATGCAGATGCTCTATCGTTGCCGCCCGTACGAGGCCACGCCCGGTGCCGCCAACACACTCTACGAGGAGTACATGGTGCGCGCCCGCAAGTTGGCGCCCAAGTTCAACCGCCACAACTACACCAAGCTGTGCCGCGAGGCCATCCGCGCGTTCGACACCATGCCGCTTGCGGGCGAGGGCACCAAGCCGCGCGTGGGCGTGGTCGGCGAGATCCTTGTCAAGTTCCATCCCACGGCCAACAACCACGTGGTCGACGTTATCGAGCGCGAGGGCTGCGAGGCCGTGGTGCCGGGCCTGCTCGACTTCTTCCTGTACTCCATGAGCAACGCCGAGCTGCAGAAGGACGAGCTGGGAAGCTCTGCCACTACGCGCGCTGGTATGCAGGCGCTCATCAAGCTCGTGGACTGGATGCGCACGCCGGTGGAGGAGATGCTCGAGAAGTCCCGCCGCTTTGAGGCACCCGAGCGCATCGGCACCATGGCCGACAAGGCCCGTACGGTGCTTTCGGTGTGCAACAACATGGGCGAGGGGTGGCTGCTCACGGCCGAGATGCTCGACCTGATCGATCACGGTGCGCCCAACATCATCTGCACGCAGCCCTTCGCGTGCCTGCCCAACCACGTGGTGGGCAAGGCCGTGATTAAGGAGCTGCGCCGTCAACATCCCGAGAGCAACATCGTTGCGGTGGACTACGACCCCGGTGCGTCCGAGGTCAACCAGCTCAACCGCATTAAGCTCATGATTAGCGTGGCCAAGGAGAACATGCGCGCCGGTAAGGGCTTTAAGCTTGAGAAGGTCGCGCCGCTCGCGATGGACGAGGTCACCGGCCAGATGCGTGCCCACGATGGCTGCGTGAGCTGCGGGCCGGCCAGCGAGGAGGCCGTGGCGTCGGTCGCCGAGCGTCTGGGGCGTGGCATTAAGAAGTAACTGGCCTGCTATGGGCTAGATATGGGACAAACGGGTGGTAGCCGTACCGGCTACCACCCGTTTTTGCTGGACAGGGACCCCGAGATAATGAACAGGTGTAGCCGTTCACGGCAAAAAATCGTCCGTTTATAGAACCCACCCCCAACGTGCGTCCTCCTTACGGTTGAATAAATACACATCTATGGAATTACGCAAGAGAGGACTGTTCCTATGAGCTACAAGACCGTTTGTGTTGCCGGCGGCGGCGTGTTGGGAAGCCAGATTGCCTTTCAGGCTGCCTACTGCGGCTTTGATGTGACGATTTGGCTGCGCAGCGAGGGCAGCATCGGCCGCACTCAGCCCAAGATCGATCATGTGCGCGAGGAATACATCGCGGCAATCGAGGGCATGGCGGATGGCACGGGCGAGTGGTGCGCCGGTATCGCCGATAGCGGCCAACCCTTCGACAAGGAGGCGGCACTCGCCGCCGTCGAGCGTGCCTACTCCACACTCAAGCTTGAGCTCGATCTTGCCAAGGCAGTGGCCGATGCCGACCTGGTCATCGAGTCTATGGCCGAGGACACCCAGGCAAAGATCGACTTCTACAAGAAGCTCGCCCCGGTACTCTCGCAAAAGACCGTCGTCGTGACCAACTCCTCCACGTTGCTGCCGAGTACCTTTGCCAAGTACACCGGCCGCCCCGAGAAGTACCTGTCGTTGCACTTTGCCAACTCCATCTGGAAGAACAACATGACCGAGGTCATGGCACAGGACCAAACCGACAAGCGCTATTTCGATGAGCTCGTCGACTTTGCCAACGATATTCGCATGCTGGCGCTTCCCGTCAACAAGGAAAAGAACGGCTACCTGCTCAATTCCATGCTGGTGCCGTGGCTGCTTTCGGGTCTTGACCTGTATGTCTCGGGCGTGAGCGATCCCAAGAGCATCGACCTCGCATGGACGCGTGGCACTGGCGCCCCCAAGGGTCCGTTCCGCGTATTCGACACCGTGGGCATCCAGACGGCGTACAACATCGTTATGCAGTATCAGAAGGTCCCGGGCCTGGTGAGCCCGCTGCTCAAGAAGATGATGATGCCCTACAACTTTAAGGCCATGGCGTCCGTCCTCAAGAAAATGCTCGACGAAGGTAAGCTGGGCGAAAGCTCGGGCGAGGGCTTCTTCAAGTACTAAAAAGATCCCTTGGGACATTGGGAGCGTATCATTTGCAGCATAAATACGCCGCATAGCCCGTGTGTCATTTCGACACATGACGCTAAAACAAATGGGCTGCGGGGATAGCGAGGAAATGGCAATGGATCGACAAATCGTGCTCAAGCGGGATATCCTCGACGCGCTTTCTGCCGTCGGCATGCGCGCGGGGCAGGCGGTTATGGTCCATTGCTCGCTCAGCTCGCTTGGATATGTGTGCGGCGGCGCGCAGCCGGTGATCGAGGCGCTGCTCCAGACGGTGGGCGAGACCGGCACCATCATGATGCCGACGCAATCCTGGAAAAACCTGGACCCCGAGAGCGGCGTCCATTGGCAGGAACCTCAAGAATGGTGGCAGTTGATTCGTGATAACTGGCCTGCCTATGGCAAGCGCATTACGCCTACCAATACGATGGGGGCCGTTGCCGAGATGTTTCGCACGTGGCCGGGTACGCATAGAAGCGACCATCCGGCGCGTTCGGTGGCGGCGAACGGCTGGCATGCACAATTCTTGACGGAAAACCACGACCTGAGCAACATCTTTGGCGACGGATCGCCCATCGCGCGCCTGTACGATTTGGACGGCTACGTGCTGCTTGTGGGCGTGGACTACGACAAGAATACATCGCTGCATTTGGCCGACGCCCGTGCGGAATACCCTGGCAAGCACGACTGTGTGGAGCACAGCGCGATCATGGAAAACGGTCAGCGCGTGTGGAAGGAGTGCCGAACACTTTTTGTCGACGGCGAGGACTTCGACGAGATCGGCGCTGCTTTTGAGCGTGAATGCTCGGTGCGTACGGCGCCTCTCGGTAACGGGATGATCCGCTTTATGCGCCAACGCGAGCTTGTCGACTTTGCCGTGGACTGGATTGAGCGCTATCGCGGCCGCCCTGAATAAGTCGGGGGGTATCGCGGATTAGCTGCGCACCCTGCGTCTCTGCATTGCCATAAGCCTAAGCTACTCTTTGAGATCGCCGACGCCGTGACCGTGTCGTATGAGGTTGCCGGTCGAAAAAAAGACCGGTGACGTGCCCAAAGTTGCTGCGTTTCCCTGCACACCCCGCGGCAGCCAAAAAGAGCGAGGGCGAGCGCGTTAACGTCGAGGACCTCATCATCAAGATTGACGTGACGACTGGACGTGAGCGGTGCGCAGCGCGTCGGCGATTCGAACAGCATGCTCGTGGCTTCGGGCCAGGCCAAGACCTTCACCGAGTACGATCGGTACGGTCTGGCCATCACCACCTACGAGATGGAAGCCGAAAAGTATATCTACCGCGTGTACAAGTACGAGCTGTAGGGCTGTGCTTAGGTTTGACCAATGGAGTATGAAAACACGCCGTTCGTCGATGCCCCCTCCGCGAGTGGCAGACATATGGTTTGATGTCAGAAACATATAGTTGTCGCCAGCCTGCTGGCGACGTTCCCCCTGATATCGGAGGTTCCAGGTATGTTTCACGCTCTGTTAAACAACTATCGGTTGGGCTAACATGGGTCGCCGAGCTATTTCGATAACCCTCGCAGTGGTCTGCCTGGCTGTGCTCCTGGGCGCTACAGGGCTGTTTGCCATAAGCCGAGAAACATCCTATATGCAGGAATGCACTTCCGAAGGCTTTGCCATTGATGGTTACTATCGGGATGACAAAGCAGGTTTGGAAACCCTGGCCTTTCTTGAAGAGGATAACCATCGATGGCAGTTGGTCGGCAAGGGCGGCGGCTGCGTTGATGGACAGTTCGAGCGTATGGACGACCCCAACATTCTGGTATTAAAGAATGAAAACGGCGAAATATTTGGTACGGTCCACGTGGCATATATTTCGCGCCGACGCGATCAGGGCTTGCTCTACCTATTTAGAGATACCAGGGTGACCCGTTTTTATCTGGTGAGTATCGGTCCGGCGTTTACAGTGGAGTCTGGCGATGTCGATGCGGACAGTTGATTCGCGGCAATAAAACAGCGAGCGGGGCGCGGACATGGACCGCGCCCCGCTTTTTTGCTCGTGGCCCGCGTCACGTCTGCGCCATGTCGTGACTCGCGGCTGCGCGCATCCATCCCACGTTGTGTATTACTGCACATCAAACTCCACGCGATCGAGTTCGGGTACGTTGAGGTCGATGAGTTTGCGGGCGACGTGGCGGTCGTGTGCCCCGAGCGCCTCGCTTGTCGTCACGTGGGCGACAATATCGCGTTCGACAATACCCTCTTCGTCGCCCTCAGTAGCCGAGGTCTCGA
>CAUDDU010000063.1 GCA_958448375.1 uncultured Collinsella sp. | reverse complement strand
AAAAAAGTTGTTGCGCGCCGGACAGACTTCTGTGTATACTAATCCCCGCAGCGCACGCGAGCGGAAACAAACGCGAACGTCTGCCTGGGGAGTTAGCTCAGTTTGGTTAGAGCGCCGGCCTGTCACGTCGGAGGTCGCGGGTTCGAGCCCCGTACTTCCCGCCAACGCAATTAAAGCCACGTCTTCGGACGTGGCTTTTTGCGTTTGATGCACTTTGTTTCGATAGAACGATCGCCCTGGTGTATCTTCGCCCAGAATCCCCGCGCCTTCGGGAACGCAAGTAAAATCTAATAAGTATATCTGTCTGAACAACAGCTTTGTTGCGCAACACCTGTTCTACGAGACAGGGGGTTAGGTTATACTAAATTGCACTGTGCGCCGCATCTGATGCATTTCGCTCCAAGCGCGGCACTCAGTGGATATCCGATTTACCATTTGGATGTCCTGGCGGTCATTTAGCGTCTCGACACAAGCTCGGCCCCGGAGCTCGTTCGAGCTGTTCGTATTCCTTGAAAGGGGAAAAATGGACATATCGAGGAAGACTGATTACGCCCTTCGAATGCTGGCGATGCTTGCTGAGGATCCGGAGTGTTTGCTTTCTGTTCGCACCGCTGCCGAAGAGGTCAATGTCCCGTATTCGTTTGCCCGCTCGATTCAGCACGGTTTGGTCCAGGCCGGTATTGTGGAGAGCCTGCGTGGCGTCCACGGTGGCATGCGTCTCAAGGTCAGTCCGGACGACGTCACTATCCGCCAGGTCGTCGAGGCCGTTCAGGGTCCTATGGTTATGAACGATTGCACCGCGCCCGATGGTGACTGTGCGCGCATGGGCGCGTGCTGCTATCATCCCCTGTGGGCCGGAGCTCAGGCGTTGATGCGCGACTACCTCGATTCCGTTTCGCTCGGCGACATCGTCGCTCACCGCCAGTTCCCGGCCGTCGATCCCAAGTTCGCCGACCGCGAAGCGTTTCCCGAGTACGCCACCTGCGCGTGCGCTTACCGGGAGGAATAGCGCCGCATAAGGAGCATAGCCATGATTCAGGACCCCTTTCGTTCGATGATTCGTTCGGAAGGGGTCCTGCGTTATCGCGACCTTCCGTGGCGCCGCACACGCGATCCGTACATCATTTGGCTTTCTGAGGTCATGCTGCAGCAAACACAGGTGCCGCGTGTGGAGGCGCGCATGCCGGTGTGGCTCGATCGTTTTCCGACTGTGCAGGCGCTTGCCCAGGCCGCGCCTTCCGATGTTTTGGACGCTTGGCAGGGCATGGGCTACAACCGACGCGCTCTGGCGCTTCACGGGGCCGCTCAGCGCGTTGTAGAGGACTGGGACGGGGAGTTTCCGCGTGAGACGCGTGACTTGGTCGCTCTGCCTGGTATTGGCCCGGCAACGGCGCAGGGTATCCGTTCGTTTGCGTTTGATCTTCCGGGCGTGTATTTGGAGACCAATGTGCGCACGGTCTTTTTGCATCATTTCTTTCCCGATGTGCCGGCCGTTCCCGATTGCGAACTGGTGCCGCTGATCCAAGCTGCCTGTCCGGCGGTCCCCGGTGCGGCGGCGGACGAGATCGCGCCCTTTGCCGCGCCTCAAGACGATGCCGACACGCCGCGCGCGTGGTATTACGCATTGCTGGATTACGGCGCGTATCTTAAAAAGACACTGCCCAATCCGTCCAGGCGGTCGGCGGGCTATAGTCGTCAGTCCAAGTTTGAGGGCTCGCGCCGCCAAAAGCGCGCGCATATCGTGCGTATGTTGTTGGCAGCGCGCGATGGGCAGCCGGCGGGGATTACGCTTGCTGATGCCGTGGTGGGCGTTAACGAGATGGAAGCGGCAGCCGGTCGCGGGCCGGTCGAGTGCGACTTGATCGCGGGCATTCTAGCTGACCTGGAGCGCGAGGGCTTTTGCCGAGCCGAGGACGATCGTTGGTTGAGTGTGTAGCCCGCTCAAATCTGAAGAACGGGATTGTAAGGTTTAAATTCGCGGCTTGAGGGCATCCTAAAGACAAGGTCGCTCAAAGCCTATGGGCGGCACGTGTTGAAGGGAAGTACACCTATGGATTTTGAGAATTCCCAAACCAAGAAGAACCTCGAGACCGCTTTTGCCGGTGAGTCCCAGGCACACACCAAGTATCGCTACTACGCATCTAAGGCCAAGAAGGATGGCTACGTTCAGATTTCGAATATCTTTGCCGAGACGGCGGGCAACGAGTCCGAGCACGCCAAGCTGTGGTTTAAGTATCTGCACGACGGCGCCGTTCCGGGCACTCTGGACAACCTGCGCGACGCCGCCGCGGGCGAGAACTACGAGTGGACCACGATGTACGACGAGTTCGCCAAGACCGCCGAGGAGGAGGGCTTTGCCGAGATCGCCGAGAAGTTCCGTGGTGTCGCCGCCGTCGAGAAGGCCCACGAGGAGCGCTACAACAAACTCGTCGAGCGCATCGAGTCGGGCGAGGTGTTTGAGCGTGAGGGCGTGAAGGTATGGAAGTGCCTGAACTGCGGGCACCTGCACGTTGGTGCCGAGGCGCCTGAGGTGTGCCCGGTGTGTAACCACCCGAAGGCGTACTTTGAGGAGCAGGTGGTGAACTACTAGCGCGTGGCGCTGGCATGAGCTGGGCCTGGAGGGCGGGATTACCTTCCCTTCCCGCTCACGGCTCCGCAGGGGCGCGTTGAGGGAAGGTAATCCCGCCCTCCCGGCCCGCTTTGGGTCGTCGCGTGCTCGCTACAGAAAAGCTGATTAGAAGTTTGTGTGCCGCCCCTTTTGGGCGGCACGTTTTGTATAGGGATTGGGTTGCGGCCATTTGGTTGATGGTTCGGTTATTTGGTTGACGGGGCTTGCTCCGGGTTGGGGCGGCGCCGTTGTTTAGGGGGTACACTGGGTGGCGACTTTTAGTTTATCTACTACCTGATGGGGTGTTTTTTATGGGCAAGAAGTCTCGGGCTCGGGTTGCTGCTGTGGGAACTCGCAAGGATCCTGGTCGTCGGGTTGCCGAGGGCAAAAAGGCCGATCGTGCCGAGAAGGACAAGAAAGTCGGCGCGCATGCTCATCCTGAGTGGGCGCCTCATTTGAATTCGGCTAGTGAGGATTTGACTGCCAAGTTGTTTACTCTGGTCGAGGTAATTTTGGGCGTGGTGCCCCTTGTGGTTATCGGTTTATTCTTGGCTTCGAAGGACGCCACGAGTGTCGATAAACTCACCGAGGTCTTTTCGCAGGACCCCTCGATGGTGGTCTCGTTTATTTCTGCGTGCTTGCAGCCGTTTGTGGCGTACATGCTGTATATGGTCTACCGCAAATACTGCGAGGGTGATGCGGGCTTTGCCGCCGGTAACCTGATCGGTCTTTTGTGCTCCGAGATCCTACTGCTCAATATCCCGGGCGTCATCGGTATGGGCATCTTGCTGTGGCGTGTTTGGCGCAACGTCGCCCCGCACTTTGAGAGCTGGTTGTTTGAACGCCGTGCAATGGGCGTGCTGGCAGACATCGCGGGCTCGCTCGTGATTCTAGCCTTGGCGTTTATGTGCGCCACCGCCACCCGAGGTCTCGCGGGCATCTAAAGCTGCCTCCACCGACTGCGGAGCACGGGGCGGGGAAACACCTTTCCCTCTCGCTCACGGCTGCGCAGGTCGCGCGAGGTAAAGGTGTTTCCCTACCCTGTGCTCCGGCTTCGGGTCGTCGCGTGCTTGCTACTGAAAAACTGATAAGAAGTTAGCGTGCCGCCCCTTTTGGGGCGGCACGTTTTTGTATGGGGTCCCTGTCTTCACAATTTCCGTCAAGCTTTTGGTTGGATTTTGGTCAGTTGGCGTAAGGGTGGAAGGCCAAAAGATTGCTGACGAAAAAAGCTCAGAGAAAGTGCTGGTAGGGGAGTTGTTGAGCTTTTCGACAGCTTTTGAGCAAAAGAAACTTTGTGGCTATTGCCGGCGATTGCGTTGTCGCGGTCATGGCGGTGCGGGATGCTGGTCGTAAGCGTCGAATGCTCCGATTTTGGAGGCCAGCATGGATCTGTTTCTTGAGACTCCGCAGCAACAAGCTGAGCGCATGCTGCGTCAGCAGCAACGACTCATGGAGATGCAAATGCAGGGGGCGGCAGCCCAGCCCCCTGCGCAAAATGCCACGCCTGTGGTTTCGCCTGCGGGCGAATCGGCACCAGAGGCCTATTCCGTACAGCAAGATTCATATGCGCAGGAGCTCGCGTTCGACAAGCGTCGTGCGCGTCGTCGCCGCGTGGGCCAGCGCCTGCGCACATTGGCGATGATCGTGCTCATCCCGCTGGGGCTTGCGGTCATCTTTCTGGCGTCGTATGCCCTCACGTGCATCCTCAACGGCGCATCGCCCAACGAGGTGCTCCAACATCTAGCGGCCCTGGGCCAGCGCCTAGGCGACGTCATAACAACCATCCGCACCGGCTGGGAGAGCTAGCGTTTGTAACATTAGGACTTCTAGGGTGTAGGGATTATCGCCATGAGTAGAATCCTTGCATCTTTCGGGTGCTGTCGTACGACTGAATAGTATTATTGAAGATAAATAATAATAGGATTTGCTATGTATAAGCAGGATTTAGAGCAGACTCTTTTGGGCATTGACGAAGAGGCGGAGCTGGAAATAGGTCCAAGAGACGACAGGCCGAACGTTGTATTGGTGGGAGGAAGCGCCTTCATGCTAAACGATGTGACGAATCGTTCGGTTACACATGACATTGATGTGTTTGAGGCAGATAGGTGCCTCCGCGAGATCATAGCTCGATACCCCGAGGTGAATGGTATGGCGGTGGCATATTGTAATCAGATGCCGTTCAATTACGAAGATCGTTTGATTCCCTTGGATATTGGGGCGCGCTTTATCAGGTACTTTACGCCATCCTTGGAGGACCTGGCGGTAATGAAGCTCTATGCCTGTCGTCCGAACGACATCATCGATCTTCATAGCCAGGCATTCGTCGACCGACTTGATTGGGGACTGCTCGAACGGCTTATATTCGACGAGGGCGAGGCGCTGGCGTCGTCGCCTTCGGAGCGGAGTTATCAAGAGATGGTCTGCGCATACAGCCAATACAAAAAGGAGGTGCTCGGTTGAATCTGACCTTTGAGGGATTCTTAAAAGGCTATTGCCGAGAGCTATCCGGACAGCAGTCGCTCAGTTTTAGAAAACTGGTTAAGCAAGCGACGACGGTTGCGCCGCGCGTGGCGGAGCCCCTGTTTTTGCTCGCTTTGGCACAGGGTAAAGCCGAATACGTTCTGGGCTTATCCGAGGGTTCGTGGATGGAAGAGGGTTACCGAGGCGTTTTGTCCTTGTACGCCCAAACGGGTAGCCTGGCATCTCTATGCGCCGAGGACAAACTTCCTAATCGTTATGCCAACGTTTGGCGTGCGTATAGAGCGGTGAAGGAAAAGCCAGTGGCGGACAGAAGAATCAACGCCCTGATGCGAAAAAGAACGTTGGGAGCGCTAGAGGAATCGGGTGTAACGCGCTACGGTCTCTGCCGCGATTTGAATCTGAATAAGGGAAACGTGTACGCATATTTAGCCGGTGATGACTCAAAGGTGAGCAGGGAGACGGCGCGCCGCATTATGGAATATGCGGAGGAGAGGGGCGCCCAAGAAGGGGCCGGGCGCCCGGTGCGTATGGCGGGGTAAGATTGATCGCGGTTTTGATTGGTGCTCGATTGGGTTTGTTGGGCGGAGTTTATGTCTGCTATTGATATTGTGCTTGTTGTGATCGCCTTGGTGGCGGTGGGGGTTGCTGTGGCTTGCGCCCTCCAGCTCAAGAGCCTGCGTGCCGAGTTGCGGGAGCGTGGCGACAGTAGCGCGGAAACGCTGGCAGCACTCGAGCAGGCCAACAACGCGCTCGATGCCCTGAACGTCGCGCTGGCCGAAACTCGCCGCACGGCCAATGCCATCGCGCAGCAGCAGACGACAGATGCGGCCGTGGAGCAGCAACGTTACCTGACCATCGCACGTGAGTTTTCGCAAGCTGGTGACCGGATGGATGACCTGCGCCGCGAGACGGCCCAACAGCTCGGCGCCAATCGCGAGGGCATCGAGCATCGCCTGGACAAGGTGCGCGAGACGGTCGATGCTCAGCTGGGCGCCATCCGCAAGGACAACAACGTGCAGCTCGATCAAATGCGTGCGACAGTGGACGAGAAGCTCTCTCGCACGCTCAACGACCGACTGTCAGCATCGTTTAAGCAGGTGAGCGACCAGCTCGAGGCCGTGTACAAGGGCCTGGGCGACATGCAGTCCATCGCCACCGGCGTGGGCGACCTTAAGCGCGTGCTGGGCAACGTGAAGGCG
>CAUDDU010000062.1 GCA_958448375.1 uncultured Collinsella sp. | reverse complement strand
GACCCGCTGATCCCCCAGGGGGCAGGCGGCTCGGCACTTGCGCTGCAGGAAACCAGCCGGCGTCTCATGCAGACCCGCAAGACCCTCACGCAAATCCTCTCGGACCGCAGCGGCCTCACGCCCAAGCGCATCCAGTCCCTCACTGCAAAAGACACCTACCTTTCGGCCGAGCGCGCCGTCGAGCTCGGCTTTGCCCACGAAATCCTCTCGACCACCAAGGAGGTCGCCCATGTCTAACCTCGCCAGCCGTCTCGCCGCATCTGAGTCCGCATCGTCCACCATCCTCGCCAAGGATCGAACGCTTTCCTACGACACCCGCCAAACGGGACTCAACAACAATGCACTTGTGATCGGCCCCTCGGGAGCCGGCAAGACCCGAAACGTCCTCAAGCCCAACCTGCTGCAAATGAACGCAAGCTACATCGTGCTCGACACCAAAGGCACGCTCTGTCGCGAAGTGGGACCCGTGCTGGCAGCCCACGGTTACCGCGTGCAATGTCTCAACTTCGCCGACCTCAACACCGTCCCGGCCCTTGCGCCCGGCATCGAGCGCTGCGGCTACAACCCCCTGAGGCACATTCGCCGCAAGGCGGACGGCAGGCCCAACCAGCAGGACATCCTCTCGGTGGCAAAGGTCATCTGCCCCATCGAGGACAACAACCAGCCTTTTTGGGATCATGCGGCGGCAAACCTGCTGTCGTGTCTTATCGCCTACGTCACCGAACAGCTACCCGCCGACGAGCAGACGATCAGCTCGGTCATCAAGCTGATCGAGCACCTGCAGGACGGTGCCACAGGTCGATTGTTTGACGACCTGATCACGACCGACCCCCAAAGCTATGCCCTCTCGCTATGGCGGCGCTACGCCATTACGCAAAATGCCGAGCGCATGCACGCGAGCATCGTCGGCATCCTTGCCGAAAAGGTCATGTGTCTGGGATTCGACGGTGCGGCACAGCTCTATCGTGAGTGCCATCAGGCGGACTTCGCTTCCATGGGACACACCCCCTGCGCCCTGTTTGTAACCGTGAGCGATATTGACCGCAATCTCGATCCGCTGACCGGCCTCTTTATTTCGCAGGCGTTTATGGGCCTCATTCGTGAGGCCGATAGGCAGCCCGACGGCAGCCTGCCCGTGCCCGTGCGCTTTATGCTCGATGACTTCGCAAATCTGCGGATCCCCCAGATCGACAACGTGCTCTCGATTATCCGAAGCCGCAACATCTGGGCAACGCTGCTGCTGCAGTCGACCAACCAGCTCGATGCGCTCTATGGCGAGGCACGCGCACGCTCCATCATGGGCAACTGCGACACGCATCTGGTGCTGGCGTTCCAGGATCCCGAGAGTGCCCGGGTGTTTTCCGACCGCGCCGACGCGCTGCCCAGCACGCTCATGGCGACGCCGATCGATCGCTCGTGGCTCTTTGTGCGCGGCTGCACTCCCGAACAGGTCGAGCGCTTTAGGCTCGAAGACCATCCGCTCTACGGGGAGCTGCCCGAGGCGCAGCGAGGCCATGCGGAGGCCGAGCTCTAGACGCAGGGCCCTCGCAGCACGCGACGCTCCGGCGAAGATCCTTAAAGGCCGTGCGCCCCGGGGCCACGGCAAAGCAAAGGGGCCCGCATCCGATGGGATACGGGCCCCTGACTATAAGGCGCGATGCGTTAACAGCAGCGACTACTTGCGGTGAGCGCGGTAGAACTCGATGAGCGCCTGGGTCGAAGCGTCCTGCTCGGCCTTGGCGGCGTCGTCATGGAAGGCTGGAGTGATCTGCTTGGCAAGCTGCTTGCCCAGCTCGACGCCCCACTGGTCGTAGGAGTCGATGCCCCAGACCGTGCCCTCGACAAACGTGATGTGCTCGTACAGGGCGATGAGCTCGCCGAGTGCGAACGGGGTCAACGTGTCGCCAAAGATCGAGGTCGTCGGACGGTTGCCCTCAAAGCAGCGGGCCGGGACGATCTGCTCGGGCGTGCCCTCGGCGCGCACCTCATCGGCCGTCTTACCAAAGGCGAGCGCCTTGGTCTGGGCCAGGAAGTTGCCCAGGAACAGCTCGTGCACGTCCTGGCCGCTGTCGGTCGCAGGGTTGGCGGTATTGGCGAAGGCAATGAAATCGGCCGGGACCACCACGGTGCCCTGGTGCAGCAGCTGGTAGAAGGCGTGCTGACCGTTGGTGCCGGGCTCGCCCCAGAAGATCTCACCGGTGTCGGAGGTCACGGCGCTGCCGTCCCAGCGGACATGCTTGCCGTTGGACTCCATGGTGAGCTGCTGCAGGTAGGCCGGGAAACGATGCAGGTACTGGCAGTACGGCAGCACGGCGTGGCTCTTGGAACCGAAGAAGTTGACGTACCAGACGTTGAGCAGGCCCATCAGCGCAACGGCATTGTTCTCGAGCGGCGTGTTGCAGAAGTACTCGTCGATAGCGTGGAAGCCCTCGAGGAACTGCTGGAAGCGCTCGGGACCGAGCACGACGATCAGCGACAGGCCCACGGCGGAGTCGACGGAGTAGCGGCCGCCGACCCAGTTCCAGAAGCCGAAGGCGTTGGCGGGGTCGATACCGAAGGCCTCAACCTTCTCGAGTGCGGTGGAAACGGCGACGAAGTGCTTTGCCACGGCCTCGGCGTTCTGCTCATCGGAGCCGTCGATGGCGCCCTGGGCCTTGAGCTGCTCGAGCATCCAGGTCTTGACCTCGCGGGCGTTGGTGAGGGTCTCGAGCGTGGTGAAGGTCTTGGAGACGATGATCACGAGCGTGGTCTCGGGATCCAGGCCCTTAAGCTTCTCGGCCTGGTCGTTGGGGTCGATGTTGGAGATATAGCGGCAGTCGATACCGGCGTCGGCATAGGGACGCAGAGCCTCGTAGGCCATGACCGGGCCCAGATCGGAGCCACCGATGCCGATGGACACCAGGTGCTCGATCTTCTTGCCGGTAACGCCCTTCCACTCACCGGAGCGCACGCGCTCGGCGAAGGCATACATGCGGTCGAGGACCTCGTGCACGTCGGCGACGACATCCTGGCCGTCGACGATGAGCTGGCCCCTCTCGGTTGCGGGGCGGCGAAGCGCGGTGTGCAGGACGGCGCGGTCCTCGGTGGTGTTAATGTGCTCGCCGGAGAACATGGCGTCGCGGCGCTCCTCGAGCTTCACCTCGCGGGCAAGATCGCACAGCAGCTTGACGGTCTCATCGGTCACCAGGTTCTTCGACAGATCGAAGTGCAGGTCACCGGCGTCAAAGCTCAGCTTGTTCACGCGCTCGGCATCGGCAGCGAACCAGGCCTTGAGGTCGATACCATCGGCCTCGAGCTTCTCCTGATGAGCCTCGAGTGCCTTCCAAGCGGCAGTCGACGTAGCATCGATAGGTGCGGCAACAGTTGCCATAGAGTCCTCCTCAGCATACGGGCGCACGCCTCCATGCGCCCGGACATTCAGATGCCACTATTCTAGCGCAGGTCAAGACTACAATCAGCGAGCGTTGCCAATCGGCCCCCAAACGGCAACCGATCAAAAAGGGACAGGCTTATTTTGGCAGGTCAAACGCTTTACCAACCAAAAATAACCCGTCCTTTTATGGCAAATATTAGGCCGCGGCGCAGACGCTACCGAGTAACTCACGCAGAGGAGACCCGATGCCCTCCAGCAGTTCGGGCGCGATAATGGCAAAAACGGGAACCTCGCCGGTGCCCACGACAGCAGGCACCTTGCCCTCCGAGACAATGCATCCATAAGGCACAAAGCCGTCTTCGCCGGCATCGAGCGCCGCCATGCGACGCGCGAGCTCGCGCGCAAAGCCGGCAGTATCGGCATCGCCAATCGCCAGGACAAAGTCCACGCCTTCGTCGGTCGCCAGGGCTACGGCCTCATCGACCAAATCGTCTCCCCCATCGCCCCCGACCAAGCCGCAGCGAAAAAGCACGCGTTCGAGCAGAGCTCGATCAAGCGAGCCGAGCGCCGCCGAGACGAGCTCATCGTGCGTATGTTTGTCACCGCCCAACACGACCAGCGCCTTGGTGCCACCGTAGTGAGCGACCAATCGTCCGCACCAGCGAGCCACGTCTCCATCCGCAACAAGGCGCGTCGGCATACCAAACCCATAATTGACCATCTTTTCCACAACCCTTCCGTGCGTATAGGCGGTATCAATCGTCAGGCTCATGCTACGAAGCGAGGTTTTCCGAGCTGTTTCGCACTCTTTAGAGCTGCGTTAAAACCCGATCCAACCGCACGACCATACCTACCAAAACAAACCAGTCCCTTTTTGACAGGTTTTGACGACGTCCGGACGAGCGGGTATTATCGAACAGGTATTCGATAAGAACATGTGTTTGATGAAGGGACACGGATGGCGCACGAGCAGCACACCTATATCTGCATCGACCTCAAGACGTTTTACGCCAGCGTCGAGTGCGTGGACCGCGGGCTCGATCCGCTCACCACCAACCTGGTCGTTGCCGACGAATCGCGCGGGCGCACGACCATCTGCCTCGCCATCACGCAGGCCATGAAGGACTTAGGGATTCACAATCGCTGCCGCCTATTCGAGATTCCCGATGGCATCGACTACATCACGGCCGTACCGCGCATGCAGCACTATATGGAGGTGTCGACGCAAATCTACGGCATCTATCTGGAATACGTAAGTCCGCAAGACATTCACGTCTATTCAATCGATGAATGCTTTATCGACGTGACGCCCTATCTGGACCTCTATCACACAGATGCGGAAGGGTTCGCCCGCACGCTGCGCGACGAGGTCCTCGCGCGCACCGGCATCACGGCGACGGTCGGCATCGGCCCCAACCTATTCCAGGCCAAGGTAGCGCTCGACATTACCGCCAAGCACGTACCCAGCCGCATCGGCATACTCGACGACGAGACCTTTCGCAAGGAGATCTGGCCCCATCGTCCCATCACCGATATCTGGGGCATCGGTCCCGGCGTGGCAGCCCGCCTCGAGAAATACGGCGTCTACGATCTGATGGGCGTCGCGGCGCTCGACGAAAACCTGCTTTACGACGAGCTCGGCGTCAATGCCGAATATCTCATCGACCATGCCTTCGGGCGCGAGCCGACAACCATCGCCGATATCCAAGCCTATCGCCCGCAAGCAACTTCGACCACCACAGGACAGGTGCTCTCGAAGGGTTATGCCTACGAACAGGCCTATACCGTCTTGCGCGAGATGGTCGACAACGCCGTTTTAGACTTGGTCGATAAGCACGTGGTCTGCGACAGCATCTCGCTCTTTGTGGGCTACGCGAGCGAACGCGCCGACATACGCCGCCTCGACGCCAGCGGCACTGCACAATATGTGGACGGATGCGGGCACCTGCGCTCGAGCACGTCGAGCATCGAGCCCACCGCAACCGCCGGCCCCGAGCTCGCACCCCGTGCGCCCAAACCCGTCCAGCGCGATGACGAACGGCGTCGCCTGGTGCGCGAGGCGCAGGCAATCGATGGCATCTTTGTGGGAGAGCATGGCGGCAAACCGCGCGGTGGCTATGTCGCACTCTTTGCGCACTCTAACGCCTCGCGAAAGCTGAGCGAGCGTACCAATTCGTTTAAGAAGATCATGGGCTATTTCGATGAGCTCTGGGCGCAGACTGTCGATCCCAAACGACCGGTCAAGCGCATCAACCTGGGATTTGGCAACCTCATGCCCGAGGAATTTGCCACCATCGATCTGTTCAGCGATATCGAGGCCGATGAGCGCGAGCGCGACCTGGCGCGCGCCGTCCTGGCCGTGAAAGGCAAGTACGGCAAGAACGCGCTCGTCAAGGGATTAAGCTTTACCGCCGGCGCCACCGCGCGCGAACGCAACGAACAAGTTGGAGGACACCGTGCCTAAACCCAAACAACAGCCTGTGCGCCCGCCGACCGCCTTCGAGCGCCTGGCGGACCCCGAGGGCAGACGCCGCGCCGCCGACCCCAACCTCACTGCGAACGGTGCCGTGCGCGCCAACCGCGCCGCACAGTTTATGCCCTTTGCCGCCCTCACGGGATACTACGAACTCGTGCGCAAGCAGGAAATCACCGTCGAGCCAAAACGTGAGCTCACGGAAGAAAAAGCCCTCGTGCTTTCTAAAAAACTCGAGGGTCTCAAACGTGGCGACTTGGTTCGTGTCGCCTATTACGATACATACGGCTATCGCAGCCGCACCGGAATCCTCGACGAGGTACTGCCCGCCTTTAAACTGCTCAAGCTCAAGGATATCGCCATCGATTTCGATGACATCCAGGACATTGAACTACGCGGACGAGCCTAGACAAGGATGCACATCCAAGGCAAGGCCTACAGCGTCATCACGCAG
>CAUDDU010000061.1 GCA_958448375.1 uncultured Collinsella sp. | reverse complement strand
CATGCCCGACATGCTGCTTGCCAAAATGTTATCCATGAGCTGCTCGTGCGCCAGAATCAAATCCATGGCATCGTCCAAAATCGCGTGCCGAAGCGCGCGCACGTCCTCGGCAGACACCGCGCCGGCCTCATCGGGCTGTTTTTGCGGCAAGCCCGACATAAGCTCATCGATATAAAAGGCAAAGTAATCGTTCTTGTCGCGAAAGTGCTTGTAGAACGTCGTGCGGCGAATCATGGCGCGGTCGCACAGCATGGCAACCGTCAGGTCCTCAAAACGATGCTCCTCGAGAAGCTCGGTGAAGGCATCGAACAGGGCGCGGTAGGTTTTCTTAATGCGAAGGTCCACTGGTATCGCCATCCTCAGGGCAAAGACAACACTCGTCAATCTGTCGCATATCTTACACCTGTACCTCGCGCGCTTTGCCCCGGTGCCGACCCCGCCGAAAACACAACGCTTACCGGAAAGTTCGGCACGGCAAAACGTTGCGGGTATACTAGTAGCGTTATACCAACGGCAGCTGGCGCATGCCGCCGCGGCCATTCGAAACGGAGACATCATGATTACCGTCATCATCGGCATCGTTGTTGTCATTGTGATTGTCTGCGCCATCGCCGGCATCTACAACAACATGGTCACCAAGCGTAACCGCATCGATAACGCCTGGCAGAACATCGACACGCAGCTGCAGCGTCGCAACGACCTGATTCCCAACCTGGTCGAGACCGTCAAGGGCTACGCCAAGCACGAGCAGGAGACGCTCTCCGCCGTGATCAGCGCGCGTAACACCGCCGTCAAGGCCACCACGCCCGAGGCCAAGATGGAAGCCGACAACGTGCTGACCGGTGCACTGCGTCAGCTCTTCGCCGTAGCCGAGGCCTATCCCGATCTTAAGGCAAACACCAACTTTACGCAGCTGCAGGCATCGCTCGAGGATACCGAGAACAAGATTAGCTACGCACGCCAGAGCTACAACGATTGCGTGCTCAGCTACAACAACGCCATTCAGACGTTCCCGGCTGTCATCTTTGCCGGCATCTTCCAGTTTAAGGAGCGCCAAGGCTTCGAGGCCGCCGAAGCAGCCCGCCAGGCCCCGACCGTCAAGTTCTAGTAGTTTGACAGCGCATCCTTAATCGGCCAAATGCATAAACCGCCCCGTCGAATGCATACTTCGACGGGGCGGTTTCCTTTTTCGCGAAGGTCCCCCTCTAAGCGCCGTGCATTTTCAGGAGTATTCAACATAACCAAGAGCTTCGGGCGCCACGATAAATGCCAAAGACCGCGAATATCCCTGCAAATCAAACGCTGCCAGCCCATAACCCCGCCCATCATTCGTAGAAAACATCGAGAAATCCCGATTTTTTGCCCGAGGTCGGTATGCAGGGGCCTTCGATTGCAGAATACTCGCAAAAATGCACGTCGCCACCACCCCCACATGGCGCGAACCAAAACAAAAGCGCGGCCTTCCTTTCCGGCGCACTCCGCGGGACGAAAAAACCTCCGCCGCACGAAGTGCGCAGCGGAGGTTCTTTCATGTCCGAGGACGCGCCGGAAAGGAAGGTCGCCCTCGGGCCGGACAGCTAAGACAGCTTACGCGACGGTGTAAACCCAGTTGTGCTTATCCTCAACAGCACCAGACTGGATACCAGTCAGGGTCTCGCGGAGCTTCTTCATCACAGGACCGATCTCGGTGTAGCCAGCCGGGAAGGTCACGGTCTCGTCGGCGCCGTAAACCTTGTTGTCGATCTCGCCAACCGGGGAGATGACGGCAGCGGTGCCGCACAGGCCGCACTCGACAAAGGTACCGGCCTTGACCTCGGCCCACTCGACGGGACGTTGGTCAACGGTCATGCCCAGGTCCTGAGCAACCTGAACGAGCGAACGACGGGTGATAGAGGGCAGGATGGAGTCGGTGTGCGACTGAGGAACGACGAGGGTGCCGTCCTCCTTCACGAACAGGACGTTGGCGCCACCGGTCTCCTCGACATAGGTACGGGACTCGGAGTCAAGATACAGGTTCTCGGCATAGCCCTCGCGATGGGCCTCCATCGTGGGCTTAAGGGACATGGCGTAGTTCAGGCCGGCCTTGATGTTGCCGGTGCCGTGCGGTGCGGCACGGTCATACTCGGAAACGCGCAGCTTGACGGGCTTGAGGCCACCCTTAAAGTACGGACCGACCGGGGTCACGAGAATGCGGAACGTGTACTCAGGAGCGGGAGCCACGCCGATCACGTCACCGGAACCGATCATAAACGGACGCACGTACAGGGTCGCGCCGGAGCCGAAGGGCGGAACCCAGGCGGCGTTGGCAGAGACGACCTGCTTGACGGCCTCAACGAACTTGTCCTTGGGGAACGGGGGCATCTCGAGGCGCTGGGCAGAGTTATACATGCGCTCGGCGTTCATGTCGGGACGGAAGCAGACGATGCTGCCGTCCTCGGCAGTGTAGGCCTTCAGGCCCTCAAAGACCTCCTGGCAGTAATGGAAGATGCCGCCGCACTCGGAGACATGCAGGGTGTGATCGGTGGTCAGGCCACCCTCGTCCCACTCGCCGTCCTTCCAATGGGCCTCGTAGCTGTAATCGGTCTTCATGTAGCCAAAGCCGAGGCTACCCCAATCGATATCCTTCTTCTCGACAGTCATATGTCGCTCCTTACATACACAGTTGCAAACTCGCGAACCCGCACGCAAGGACCGAGGCCGGCCGCGTCGCAACGTCGCACGCCCGGAGCGTAGAGCCGGACGGGACACGCAAACAGCATCAAAGCCGATGGCACGTCGATTCGCATGCACGAGATTGTACTCCGCACGCGCGTCGGATAAAACGTTTTTCTTTAACTAACTAAAGTATTTTCATTTGACCGAAACTAAAGAGGCCCGCCACCGTAAGCGGTGACGGGCCTCAACTGCACGGTTTGCGCGCTGGCTCGAGCTACGCGTTCTTTTTGCCCAGCTTAGCCTTAACCAGACCGACCACGGTCGGGATGATCGACACGGCAACGATGCCGACGATCAGCAGCTCAAAGTGCTCCTGCACAAAGGGGATGCCGCCAAAGAAGTAGCCCAGCAGCGTAAAGAGCGTCGACCAGGTAATGCCGCCCAGCACGTTAAAGATAACGAAGTTACGCCAGTGCATGCCGCCCATGCCGGCGATAAAGGGCACAAAAGTGCGGATAAACGGGAAGAAACGGCCCAGGAAAATAGCCAGGTGGCCCCACTTGTCTAAGAAGTCCTCGGACTTTTTAATGCGCTCGGGCGTCATGGCCTTGACCTTGCCCGAAGCGATGATCTTTTTGCCAAAGAAGTGACCGATCATAAAGTTGCACTGATCACCCAAGATGGCAGCCGCCCATGCGACGGCCAGCAGGGCCACGATGTTAAAGCCACCGTTGTGGGCAAAGAAGCCCGAAGCAAACAGCAGTGAATCGCCAGGAAGGAACGGGAAGAACACCACGCCCGTCTCGATAAAGATGATCAGGAACACGCAGCCGTAGGCCATAAGCGGGCCGGCGGCGATCCAGCTGGCGATCGCGGTGCGCGGATCCTTAAGCAGCTCGGCGATAAAATTGATGAAACCCATGAAGTAAAACCTCTCAGTTGTGGGCGCGGATACGTCCAAGTTGACCAGTATACGGTTGCGGTGCCCCCTCGTGCGCAACCCCACAAAAGCATGACTCCATTACCAGCAAGTTTGCATAACTGACATCTGTAGCGCAATGGCGCCAAGATTGTCCTTCCTAATCCCTAGCAAATCGCTATACTTTATTGAATCGCATTGCCATGGCGCTAAGGGAGGGCGGCCGGTGAGCTTTATCAATACCATTCGCGAGGATATCAAGACCGTCCAGGCGCAAGACCCCGCTGCACAAAACGGTCTGGTCATCTTCCTTTCCTATCCTGGCCTGCACGCCAAGTGGAACCACGTGCCCGAGCACTGGCTCTGGGAGCACGGTCATCGCTCGCTCGCCCGCGTGCTCTCGCAAATCACCCGCCACATCACCGGCGTCGAGATTCATCCCGCGGCACAGATCGGCAAGCATTTCTTTATCGACCATGCCATGGGCGTCGTCATCGGCGAGACCACCATTGTGGGCGACAACTGCGTGCTCTACCAGGGCGTTACGCTCGGCGGCACCGGCAACGAGACCGGCAAACGCCACCCAACGCTCGGCGATAACGTCACCGTGGGCACGGGCGCCAAGGTGCTCGGCAACATCCGCATCGGCAACAACGTCAAGATCGGCGGCAACTCGGTCGTCGTCAAGGACGTGCCCGACAACTGCACCGTCGTGGGCGTGCCGGGACGCATCATCAAGCGCAACGGCTGCCGCGTGTTCGAGGAGAGCTTCGACGCCAAGCAGCATCGCGAGTACATGCCCGATGACGCTGCCGAGCAGAGTGCCCTCAACCGCCAAGGCATCACCGAGAACGCCCGCCGCGTCAAAGAACTCGAGCGAGAGGTGGCCGAGCTCAAAGCCCTCGTCGCCAAGCTCGTGGACGAGCGCTAGGAACGCAAGCGGCACAAAACGACATCGGCATCAACGCAAGAAGGCGCGCCAGGGAATCCATCCCCGGCGCGCCTTTCTTTTTGATGTGACATGCGGGACTGTCCCTTTGTCACATTATGCGAACTGACTCAGATAGAGGTCGGCATAAGCGCCCTCGGCTGCGAGCAGCTCCTTATGCGTGCCCTGCTCGATAATGTTGCCGTGGTCCATGACCAAGATCAGGTCGGCGTCCACGATTGTCGACAGGCGATGCGCGATCACAAAGCTCGTGCGCCCGCGCATAAGCGCGTCCATGGCACGGCCGATAGCAAGCTCGGTACGCGTGTCCACGCTTGAGGTCGCCTCGTCCAGGATTAGAATCGCCGGGTTGTTGAGCAGCACGCGTGCGATGGTCAGCAGCTGACGCTGGCCCTGGCTGATGCTTTCGGCATCGTTGGCCACGCGCGTGTCGTAGCCCTGCGGCATGGTGCGCACAAAGAAGTCAACCTGGGCGGCGCGCGCAGCCGCAACAATCTCCTCGCGCGTTGCCTCGGGGCAGCCGTAGGCGATGTTCTCGGCAATCGTGCCGTCGAACAGCCAGGCGTCTTGCAGCACCATGCCAAACTGCTGACGTAGCTCGCCGCGATCCATGAGGCGCGTATCCACACCGTCGAGCGTAATGCGGCCGCCGTCGATCTCGTAAAAGCGCATGAGCAGGTTGATGAGCGTCGTCTTGCCTGCGCCCGTGGTTCCCACCACGGCAATCTTCTGGCCCGGCTCGGCGGTAAACGACACGTCGCGCATAAGCGGCTTGTCGGGCGAATAACCAAAGCGCACGTGCTCAAAGGAGACGCGGCCCTCCACGCGACCCGGCAGCTTGGCGGCCTCGTCCGGCAGCGGATCGGCCTCCATCTCGGGCTCATCGAGCAGGTCGAACACGCGCTCCGCACTCGCCAGCGCGCTCTGCAGCGAGTTGAAGGTAAACGACAGCTGCGTCATGGGTTCGGACGCCTCGTAGATAAACTGGAAGAACGCCTGGAACACGCCGACGGTCATGTGACCGGCAACCAGCATGCTGCAGCCCACGAGCGCAATCACGATCTGCGCCAGGCGACCAATAAAGCGAACCGCGGGTCCGACGGCGTTGATCATAAAGTCGGCCTTGGTGCTCACGCGCGCCAGCTCGCCCGAGGCCTCATGCACCTCGGAAGAGCTTTGGTGCTCGCGGTTGAATGCGCGAATCACCAAACGGCCCGAATAGCCTTCCTCGACCGCGCTCGTGATTTTGGACACCCACTCCTGGCGCTCGCCGGTCACGTCATGTGTGCGACGCGAGACCGCTTTGGTCATCAGCAGCGACAGCGCCATAAAGAACAAAAAGACGAGCGTGAGCGGCACGCTAAACACGAACATCACGCTCACGGCGCCCACCACGGTACCGATCGACACCAGAAGCTGCAGCAGTCCGCGCTGCATGCTCTCGGACATCTTGTCCAGGTCGTTGGTCGCGCGGCTGACGACCTCGCCGGGACGATGCGCATCAAAGTAGGCGAGCGGCAGGCGGCTGAGCTTTTGCGCGATGCGGTTGCGCAGGCGCAGATTGAGACGCTCAGCGACGCTCGACATCAAAAAGCTCTGGAGCGCATAGAACGAGGCAGCGGCAGTCCAGATCATAAAGTAGACGAAAATGGTCTTGCCGCAGTTCTCCCAGGTGATGCTGAAAGTGGTGTCGTTGGCAAACGCCACCTGAATGTGGCCCCACAGCTCATCGATCACGCGGGCGCTATATGCCGGCGCGGCGGTGTTAAAGATGACATAGAACACAATGCTCGCGAACACGATATAGAAGCGCCAATGGTCGCCGGCAGCCTCGCTCCACAGGCGGCGCACCGTCGCCC
>CAUDDU010000060.1 GCA_958448375.1 uncultured Collinsella sp. | reverse complement strand
CCCGGCTACGAGGTCAAAGAGGACATCGAGAGCGGCACCCGCGCAGCTGCCAAGGGCGGCTTTACCGGCGTGTGCGCCATGCCCAACACCGATCCCGTCACCGATAACGGCACCGTCGTGGAGTTCGTCAAGTCCCGTGCTGCCGAGGTCGGTCACTGCCGCGTCTATCCGTCGGGCGCCATGACCCGCGGTCTTAAGGGCGAGGCCATGTCCGAGATGGGCGATATGGTCGCCCACGGCGCCGTCGCCTTCACCGACGACGGTCGCGGCGTGCAGGGCGCGGGCATGCTCCGTCGTTGCATGGACTACGGCAAGATGTTCGGCAAGGTCTTTATGAGCCACTGCCAGGACGAGGATCTGGTCGGCCACGGCCAGATCAACGAGGGCAAGGTCTCGACCCGTCTGGCTCTCGAGGGTTGGCCGGCTGCCGGCGAGGAGCTCCAGATCGCCCGCGACATCGAGATCGCCAAGCTGACTGGTGCCAAGCTGCACATCCAGCACATCTCCACCGCCCATGGTCTGGAGATCGTGCGTGCCGGTAAGGCCGCTGGCGTTCAGGTTACCTGCGAGGCCACCCCGCACCACATGTTCCTGACCGAGAACGACCTGGACGAGACCTACAACACTTCGCTCAAGGTCAACCCGCCGCTGCGTACCGAGGAGGATGCCGAGGCCATTCGTCAGGGCGTCATCGACGGCACCGTCGACGTTATCGTCACCGATCACGCTCCCCACACCCCGTGGGAGAAGGCCCGCGAGTTCGAGCTTGCGCCCTTTGGCATGATCGGCCTCGAGACCTCGCTGTCGCTCGTACTCACCGAGCTGGTCAACACGGGCAAGATGAGCATGGGCCGTATGGTCGAGCTCATGGCCATCAAGCCGCGTGAGATCCTGGGCCTCGACCAGGTTCAGGTCAAGGCGGGCTCCGTTGCCGACCTGACCGTGTTCGACGCGTCCGCCACCTGGACGGTTGGCGAGGACGGTTACGAGTCGCGCGCCGAGAACTCCGGTTTTGCCGGCCGAACGCTCACCGGTCGTGCCACCGATGTGTTTGTCGGCGGTAAGCAGACGCTTGCCGACGGCTGCATCTGCTAGCATAGCCTTATCGCTTTTGTGCGCGGCGCCCTTGCGGTGCCGCGCTTTCTGTTCGTTTTGACCATGCAACCGCATGGGGGATTGGAGCGTCTATGCCCACACCTTCCACTGCACGCATGCACGACTTCGAGGTCGTCTCGAACCAGGAGATCGCCGATGGCATCTTCTCGCTCGTCATCTCGGCCCCCAAGCTTGCAAGTGCGCTCAAGCCCGGTCAGTTTGTGAACATCGCCGTACCCGGCGATGCGTCCTCGCTGCTTCGCGTGCCCCTGAGCTACTACCGCGTCGACGCCGAGGCCGGCACCGTCGAGCTGTGGTACGCCGTCGTGGGCGACGATACCCGTCGTTTGTCCCAGATGGGCCCTGGCTCCACCTCTAACCTGCTGGGCCCCGGTGGCCGTGGCTGGATGGTACCCGAGGGCACCAGGAAGGCCCTGCTCGTCGCCGGTGGCATCGGCGTTCCGCCTGTGCTGTGTCTTGCCGGTATGCTTGCCGAGCAGGGCGTGGATGTTGACGTGTGCCTGGGCTTTGGCACCGCTTCCAAGGCCGTGGGTGTCGATGAGTTCCGCGCGTTGGGCGCCACGGTCAACGTTTGCACCGACGACGGCTCGCTCGGCTCGCACGGTTTTTGCACCGATCCTGCCGCCGAGCTGCTCGGCGAGGGCGGCTACGACTACGTTGCCAGCTGCGGCCCCGCTGTCATGATGAAGAAAGTCGCCGCCGCTGCCGCCGAGGCCGGTGCGTACTGCGAGGTGTCGCTTGAGCGCATGATGAGCTGTGGCTTTGGCGCCTGCAACACCTGCAATGTCGAGACGGTCGACGGTATGAAGGGCGCTTGCATGTGCGGCCCCGTGTTCGATGCTTCCAAGGTGGTGGTCTTCTAGTGGGTACCGTGAACATGGCCGTCGATTTCGGCGGCGTCAAGATGCAAAACCCCATCAACACCGCAGCCGGTACCTTTGGCTACGGCTGGCAGTTCCAGAACTTCTTTGATGTTTCCCAACTGGGCGCCATCACCACCAAGGGTTGCGCAGCCGAGCCCTGGCCCGGTAACCCCGCGCCCCGCATGGCCGAGATCCCCGGCGGTATGATCAACTCCGTGGGCCTTCAGAACCCCGGCGTGGCCGCCTTTGCTCGCGAGTCCGGTCCGTGGCTCGAGCAGCTCTCCAAGGACGGCTGCCAGGTCATCTGTCAGGTTGCCGGCCACTCCGTTGACGAGTTTGTCCGCGCACTCGAGATGTATGTCGAGCTGTGCCCCTGGGCTGCCGGCTACGAGATCAACGTGAGCTGCCCCAATATCGCCGCCGGCGGTGCCGCCATGGGCTCCACGCCCGAGGGCGCCTCTTCCGTTATGGCTGCCTGCCGCAAGGTGACCGATAAGCCGCTGTTCGTGAAGATGGCGCCGGTCAACGTCGCCGAGATCGCCAAGGCCCTCGAGGCTGCCGGCGCCGACGGCCTTTCGGTCATCAACTCCATTCAGGGCATGGCCATCGACGTCCATACCCGCAAGTCCCGCGTGGCCAAGCCCAAGGGCGGCCTTTCGGGCCCGCTGTGCCACCACATCGCCGTGCGCATGGTCTGGGAGGTTGCCCAGGCCGTCGATATCCCCATCAACGGTGTCGGCGGTGTCATGACCGGTGAGGATGCGGCTGAGTTTATCCTGGCCGGTGCCACCTGCGTGTCGGTCGGCATGGCCAACTTCGTCGATCCGTGCGCTTCGCTCAAGATCGCGCATGAGCTCGAGGCCTGGGCCGAGTCCCAGGGCGTAAAGGACATCAACGAGCTGGTAGGTGCTTTCGAATGCTAGAGACCGATGCCCGCGACCGCGTAATCGTCGCCCTCGACTGCGATCGTGAACGTTCGCTCGAGCTCGCCCACGAGCTTTCGGGCCATGCCGCCTGGCTCAAGGTTGGCATGACGCTCTATTACGCTGAGGGCCCCGAGATCGTCAAGACCTTTAAGGACCTGGGCTTTAAGGTCTTCCTTGACCTTAAGTTCCATGATATTCCGCATCAGGTTCGCGGTGCCGCCCGTTCGGCCTCGCTTGCCGGTGCCGACCTGCTCTCGGTTCACGGCTTGGGTTCGGGCGCCATGCTCGCTGCCTGCCGCGAGGGTGCCGAGGAGGCGCGCGAGGACCGCGCCAAGCTCGTCGCCATCACCGTGCTCACGAGCATGAATCAGGATGCCTTGAGCGAGATCGGCGTCGAGTCGCCCGTGGCCGAGGAGGCCGCCCGCCTGGCAAAGCTCGCTCAGGCCAACGGCATCGATGGCATCGTGTGCTCGCCGATGGAGGCTCACGACATGCGTGAGCTGCTGGGCCCTGATGCCCTGATCGTGACTCCGGGTGTGCGTCCGGTGGGTGCCGCCTTAGGTGACCAGTCCCGCGTGGCGACGCCTTCCCAGGCTATCGAGCGTGGCGCAAGCCACATTGTGGTGGGCCGTCCCATCACCGGTGCCGACGATCCGGTTGCCGCCTTTGACGCCATCGTCGCTGAGCTGGTCGAAAACGTCGCGTAAAAGATTCCCCTAAGTCACCACTTTTGGGTCTCATTAGCACAAAATAGCCCCTGTGCCTGCGTAATCTTTCCCATCCTTTGTGTGGAATCGCAGGTCAGGGGCTTAACTTTGGGCGCAGTATATTGCACTTTTTGCGGGTATCGTCTAACCTATGGAGCCGCGATTGGGCATTTTGTACGTTCTACGTGCTAAAATGCCAATTATTGAATCAGATATAACCCAACTATTTGGAGGTACGAATGGCACTCCCTCAGCTTACCGATGAGCAGCGCAAGCAGGCTCTTGAGAAGGCTGCTGCCGCACGTCACGCCCGCGCTGAGCTTCGCGAGCAGATCAAGAAGGGCGAGAAGTCCCTCGAGTCCGTGCTCAACTCCGATGACCCCATCGCTTCCCGCATGAAGGTTTCCACCCTCATCGAGTCTCTTCCTGGTTATGGCAAGGCCAAGGCCGCCAAGATCATGGAGGAGCTCGGTATCTCCGCTACCCGTCGCGTCCAGGGCCTCGGCGTCCGTCAGCGCGAGCAGCTCCTCGAGCAGCTGACCAAATAAGTGAGCGCTCAGGATTCCAAGCTCTTTGTGATTTCTGGACCGTCAGGCGCAGGCAAGGGTACGCTCGTCACTCGTGTGCGCGAGCGCCGCTCGAACCTGGGCCTGACGGTTTCGGCTACCACGCGAGCACCACGCAAAGGTGAGGCCGACGGCGTCAACTACTTTTTTCTGACGCGCGAGGAGTTCGACCGCCGCGTGGCAAACGGTGAGTTTGTTGAGTGGGCCGAGGTCCACGGTAACTGCTACGGCACATTGGTGAGCGAGGTTCAGTCCAAGCTCGCCTCTGGTTCGTCTCTCATCTTGGAGATCGATGTCCAGGGTGCCCTGCAGGTCAAGGAGCGTTTCCCCGAGGCCGTGCTGATCTTTATCAAGCCACCTTCGCTCGAGGTGCTTCGCGAGCGTCTAGTCGGTCGCGGTACCGAGACGCCCGAGACGATTGAGCTGCGTATGGCAAACGCCGCCGATGAGCTTGCCCTTGCCGACCGCTACGACGAAGTCGTGGTAAATGACGATCTCGACCGCGCGACCGATGAGCTCGTTCGCGTTCTCGATATGCATGAAAGGATCTGAGGTCCGTGTCCGTTGTAAAGCCTTGCATTGACGATCTTCTGGAGAAGACCGATCACAACCGCTTCCTGCTCGCTTCGCTTGCCTCCAAGCGCGCCTGCGACATCAATAGCATGCTGCGTGGCCAGCACAACCGCGTGCTTGCCGTCCAGGATGTCGATGACATCACCATCGGGCTTTCCGGTGCCGACACCATCTCGATGGCTATGGACGAGATTGTCGACGGCGACATCTCTTACGACGAGGCCCGTTACGAGAAGGCGCTCGGCCACAAGGTTGCTGAAGCCTAAATGGCGGCTCGCGTCTGCCTGGTCCACTATCACGAGGTTGGACTTAAGGGTAAGAACCGCGCACATTTTGAGCATATCCTCATGGATAACATCAAGGCGGCCTTGGCCGCCTTTTCCGTGAATGCCGTGTCTCGAATTTCCGGTTATATCCTCGTGACCTTTAACGAGCATCAGGCCGACGAGGCGGCTCGTGTCATTCGCACCGTTCCCGGCGTTGCTCGCGTGTCTTTGGCGTATCACACCAATCGCGACCCTCAGGAGTACTGTGCCGCCGCCGTGAAGGCGCTGCGTGAGTTTGGCCCCTTCGATTCGTTTAAGGTGCACGCCAAGCGCTCCAATACCGACTACGAGCTCACCTCGATTGATATCAATCGACAGGTTGGCGAGGTGCTGTGCGAGGCGTTCCCCGATAAAAAGGTTCAAATGCACGATCCCGACGCGATGGTTCACGTGCTGGTTGTTCAGGGTAGCGTTTATGTGTACGCGCGCTCCGAGCGCGGTGTGGGCGGTCTGCCGGTGGGCTCTGCCGGTAAGGTCGTGACCCTGCTGTCATCGGGTATCGACTCGCCGGTGGCGACCTGGATGCTCGCGCGACGCGGAGCCGTGTGCGTGCCGGTGCATTTTTCCGGTCGTCCGCAGACGCCAGATACCAGCGAGTATCTAGTGCAGGACATCATTCGCGCCCTTGAGCCGGGTGTCCAGATCGGCCGTCTGTATGTTGTGCCGTTTGGCGACTGCCAGCGCGAGATTTCGGTGACCTGTCCCAGCAACCTGCGCGTGATCATGTATCGCCGCATTATGTATTCGGTTGCCGAGCGCATTGCACACATCGAGGGCGCCAAGGCTATCGTGACGGGCGAATCGCTTGGGCAGGTTGCCTCCCAAACGCTTGAGAACATCATGGCCGTCAACGAGGCCGTGAAGATCCCCGTGTTCCGCCCTCTCATCGGTTCGGACAAGCAGGAGATCATCGCGCGCGCCGAGGAGATCGGTACGTTTGATATCTCGACTGAGGCCGCTCCCGACTGCTGCACGCTGTTTATGCCGCGCCGTCCCGAGACGCACGCTAAACTCGATGCCGTGCATGAGGCCTGGGAGTTGTTCGATCACGAGGAGATGATTGAGCGCCTGCTCAAGCAGACCGAGTACATCGACTTCGAGAGCAACACGTATAAGGCCCCTAAGACCTTAAAACGCAAACATTCGGAGCTTGCTCCGCGTGAGATTTACCAAGATCACGAGTAATGTTGTGCATAGACCGACGATGCGCCTGCATCGTCGGTCTTTTGCTATCTGGGCATTTTGCGGCTAAGTGTTCATTTGCTGACGTGTGCCTGAATAAATGGACAGATTTGTGCAAGGTTTTGGTCGG
>CAUDDU010000059.1 GCA_958448375.1 uncultured Collinsella sp. | reverse complement strand
CGACACCCATACCGCCCACACGGCTCACCGTGCCGGCGAAGTACGCGTTGACGAACTCCGGCGTAAAGCCAACGGCCTCGAAGATCTGCGCGGAGTGGTAGCTCTGCACCGTGGAGATGCCCATCTTGGACATGATGGAGACGATGCCCGCCGTCGCGGCCTTGTTGTAATTGGCGATGCCCTGCTCGGCCGTCACGTCCAGGTCGCCGCGTGCCGCCAGATTGCGGATGCACGCATGCGCGTTGTACGGGTAGATGCCGCTTGCGGAGTAGCCCACCAGCGCCGCAAAGTCGTGCGGAGACACGGCATCGCCGCACTCCACCACGATATCGGCAAAGGTGCGCACGCCGGCACGGATCAGGTGGTTGTGCACGCAGCCCACGGCGAGCAGCGACGGCACGGGCACCTCGCCCGCAGCGGCACGATCGCTCAGCACCACGATGTTCACGCCGTCGCGGACCGCAGCCTCGACGTCTTCGGCAAGCTGCTTGAGCGCAGCCTGCAGTGCGCCCTCGCCGGCGTCGCGGCGGTAGACGGCACGGAAGCGGCGAGTCTTAAAGCCCACGCGATCGATGGCGCAGATGCGGTCAAACTCCTCCTCGTTGAGCAACGGGCGCTCCAAGCGCACCAGTTGGCAGGCCGTGCGGGAATCCTCGAGCAAGTTGCCGTGGTTGCCCAGGTAGAGCGTGGTCGAAGTCACCATGTGCTCGCGCAGGGCATCAATCGGCGGATTCGTGACCTGGGCGAACAGCTGATAGAAGTAATCGAAGAACGAGCGCGTCTTCTTGGACAGGCAGGCCAGCGGCGCATCGATGCCCATCGAAGCGAGCGGTGCCTTGCCCTGCTGGGCCATGGGACGCACGACCTCGTCAACATCATCCCAGTGATACCCGAGCTTAGCCATGCGCACGGCGGCGGGCACCTCGGCGTCCTCGGCGGGCGTTGCCGCAACGGGCTCATCGAGCGCGTCAACGGTTAGCGTCTCCTCGGCAATCCAATCACGGTAGGGCTTTTCCTTGGCGTAACGGGCACGCAGCTCATCGTTGTAGATGACGCGCCCGCGGGCAAAGTCGACCTCGAGCATCTGACCCGGTCCTAGGCAGCCGCTCGTCAGGATGTTCTCGGGGCTCACCTCGATGGTGCCCACCTCGCTCGCCAGCATAAAGCGACCGTCGCGCGTCACATAGTAGCGGGCGGGACGCAGGCCGTTACGGTCGAGGGCGGCACCCAGCGTGCGACCGTCGGTAAAGGCGATGGCCGCCGGGCCATCCCACGGCTCCATGAGCATGGACTGGTAGGCGTCGTAAGCGCGACGCTCCTCGCTCAGACTATCGTTGTGGTCCCACGGCTCGGGCAGCAACATGGACGCGGCACGCGTGAGCGGGCGACCGTTCATGACCAAAAATTCGAGCACGTTATCCAGAATCGCGGAATCAGAGCCCTCGCGGTTGATGATGGGCATCACGCGCTCAAGATCGTGCTGCAGCACGGGGCTGTACAGGTTGGGTTCGCGGGCGCGAATCCAGTTCACGTTGCCCTTGAGGGTGTTGATCTCACCGTTGTGGATGATAAAGCGGTTGGGGTGCGCGCGCTCCCAGCTGGGCGTAGTGTTGGTGGAGTAGCGCGAGTGGACGAGTGCCACGGCCGTTTTGACGGCGGCGTCGTTGAGGTCGATGAAGAAGCGGCGCATCTGTGTGGCCACAAGCATGCCTTTGTACACGATGGTGCGCGAGCTCATGGAGCACACATAGAAGATCTTGTCGCGCAGGGCGAACTCAGCGTCGGCCTTCTTTTCGATGGTGCGGCGGCACACGTACAGGCGACGCTCAAAGGCATCGCCGGCCGGCGTGTCGTCGGGGCGGCCCAGAAAGGCCTGCAGGATAGTAGGCATGCAGGCGCGGGCCGTCTCGCCCAGGTCGTGCGGGTCGACGGGCACCTCGCGCCAAAAGAGCAGCGGCACGCCGGCCTCGGCGCAGCCCTCCTCAAACACGCGACGGGCATCCTCTACGCCCTTGTCGTCCTGCGGGAAGAACAGCATGGCCACGCCATAGTCGCCCTCTGCCGGCAGAATCTGGCCGCACTTTTGGGCCTCTTTACGGAAAAAGTGATGCGGAACCTGGAACAGGATGCCAGCGCCGTCGCCGGTGTTCTTCTCGAGTCCCGTACCACCGCGGTGCTCCAAGTTAACCAGAATGGACAGTGCGTCGTCCAGGATCTGGTGATGGCGCTCGCCGTTGATATCGGCAAGCGCGCCGATGCCACATGCATCGTGGTCGAATTCGGGGCGATAAAGGCCCTGCTGCTGAGCGGAATCTGCCTGCATCGCGATCCTCCCCTAGATATTTAGACAGTCAGTTGAATAGGCATACTAGGAGCATCGCCGGCCTGTTGTGTTTCCCACCCGTTTCGAAACAATCGCGTAACGCACGCCCTACGAGTGGACACCGCCGACCTCAGGGACAACGACAAGGGCCCCAAGTTCGACCTGTAAACTCACCACTTCAAACATCTCAATCTGTAACAGGAAGACCCAATTTCCATCCCTAGTTGTTACAGATCAAGACATTTCGGCAACTCCCTTTCACCATCCTATTCAAATACAATAATTTTGTTAGTCGCGGTTAACTTTTAAGCCTAAAACGGGTATCCTTTGCGACGTCAAACAAACGGCACGCAGGAGCTCACCATGCTCAACCATCTCAAACATCATTTTGGCTCCCGGCGCACCGGTGGTCACGGAGGCCTAGACATTGCGCGGCATATCGGCCCCGGGCTGCTCGTGACCGTCGGTTTTATCGACCCGGGCAACTGGGCCTCCAATATGGCCGCGGGCTCGCAGTTTGGCTACGCGCTGCTGTGGATCGTCACGCTGTCCACGATTATGCTCATTGTGCTGCAGCACAACGCGGCGCACCTGGGTATCGCCACGGGCACCTGTCTTGCCGAGGCCACGACGCGCTACCTTCCCCGCTTCGTTGGACGCACGGTACTCGCCAGTGCCTATCTCGCGACTATCGCCACCGCCATGGCCGAAGTCCTGGGTGGCGCGATTGCCCTTCAAATGCTCTTTGGACTGCCCGTGCGCGCGGGCTGTGTCATCGTGGCGGCAGTATCGATGGCGATGCTCATGACGAGCTCCTATAAGCGCGCCGAGCGATGGATCATCGCCTTCGTCGGCGTGGTAGGACTCTCGTTTTTGGCCGAGCTTGCGCTGGTCAAGGTCGACTGGCCGCAGGCCGCCGCAAGCTGGATCACACCCAGTATGCCCACCGGCTCGGCCGCGATTATCGTGAGTGTCCTGGGTGCGGTCGTTATGCCACACAACCTTTTTCTGCACTCCGAGGTCATCCAATCCATGCACTTCGAAGGCCAAGGCGAGCAGGTTATCGAAGAGCGTCTGCGCTACGAGCTCTTCGACACGCTCTTTTCGATGGGCGTGGGTTGGGCAATCAACTCGGCCATGGTCATCCTGGCCGCGACGACCTTCTTTGCGCACGGCATGGTCGTAGACGACCTCGCCGTCGCAGCGGCCACGCTCTCCCCCATCTTGGGCCCGGCAAGCTCGACCATCTTTGCCGTGGCGCTGCTGTTTGCGGGCCTCTCGAGTAGTGTGACGGCGGGCATGGCGGCGGGCACCATCACCGCGGGCATGTTCGACGAGGAATACGACATCCACGACCGACATTCCTCGATTGGGGTGGTGGCCTGTTTCGTCGGCGCAGTGACGGCGTGTCTAGTCGTCCCAAATCCTTTTGAAGGTCTCATCTGGAGTCAGGCACTGCTGTCGCTTCAGCTGCCGATTACGGTCTTTGTGCTCATACGACTCACCAGTTCACCCCGCGTCATGGGCAAATACGCCAACTCGCGCCCGCTCAACGCGCTGCTCGTAGGGATCGGCGTCATCGTGACGATTCTCGACATCGTGCTGCTAACGGGGATGTAATTGGGATGGCGTGACTGTCCAGATATAACGTCTTAATCTGTAACACGTGAGACCGTTTTAAACCGTCAGATAAATCAAAAGGGTCCCGGCCGAGAATTCGACCGGGACCCTTGGACAGAGCTATGTTCGGCTTTCGCCGTGTGCCTGCGAGTTACTCCTCGACGAGCTCAAACTGATCGGGACCGACGCCGCACACCGGGCACACGTAGTCCTCGGGCAGCTCGGGCGTGTCGACCTCAACCTCGTAACCGCAAACGGTGCACACAAACTTATACGTCTTCTTCTCCTCAGCCATGATGTTCTCCTCTCGAACGTGACTGCTGGTGTACTTACTTATTAGTATATATTCTCAATAACATAATACAAGTATTTTTAGAACATTTCTAGCCTTGATACGACGAGGCTTTGGGCGGCGTCTTGCCCTTTAGCACCTTGTGATAGTAGTCGTACGTCAGCGGCGTCTCGTCGCTCAGGCGCTCGGCATCCTCGACCTCGCCAATAAACAGCAGATGCGTGCCCACATCCACAGTGTCGATCAAACGGCAGCTAAACAGGGCCGCCGCGTGCTCGGGCACATAGGGCATGCCCAGAGCCGTCTCGCGGGTCTCGTATTTGGCAAACTTGTCATAATCGCTGCTGGTGCGGAACCCAAAGTTACCGATGTAGAGCATGTCGGCGGTCTGATCGATCACGGTCAGCGCGAACGCTTTGGCCGATGCGATGACGCCCGAGGTGACATTGTCCTTGTTCACGGCAACCGAAATACGCGGCGGCATGGACGTCACCTGCACCGCAGTGTTGATGACGCAGCCGGCGCGCAGCCCATCTGCCGCGGCGCTCACCACGTACAGGCCACTCGGCATGGTAAAGAACGCAGTTTTGTCCATAACGATCACTCCCCTAGCTCGGGTTGGAACCTCATGAATGTATGTACCCACAAAAAAGGCGGCACCCATAACGGACGCCGCCTTTGAGACATATGTGTTAGAACAGTAAGAAAGATGAGACGCCCGCAGTTGCGGTGAAATAGGGACTGAATAGCCCCTCAAACAGGCAAAACAGTCCGTATCTCACCGCAACTTATATAGAGCGCCTACCGGTTGCGTTCCTTGAGGGCGCGGTCGATCTCGCGTTGGACATCACGCTTGGCCATGTCCTCGCGCTTGTCGTAGAGCTTCTTGCCGCGACCCAGACCCAGCAGCAGCTTTACGCGGCCGTCGGTATTAAAGTAGAGCTCCAACGGAACCAGCGCATAACCACGGTTGCGAAGTTTGCCGTCAAGAAAGTCGATCTCCTTGCGGTGCAGCAGCAGACGACGCCGACGGTCGGGATCGCGATTCCACACGCCACCATGGCTATAAGGGTGGATATGCAGTCCGACGAGCCAGCACTCGCCGCCACGAATCAGCGCAAAAGTGTCAGTGATCTGACAGGCGCGCTCGCGAATCGACTTGACCTCGGTGCCGCTCAGCTCAATACCGCACTCAAACGTCTCATCGATAAAGTACTCGTGATGTGCCGAGCGATTCTTGGAAATGAGTTTGCGCTCGCGCTTACTGGGCATCGCCGGCCTCCTTGGCGCCATCGGAACCCTTGCCCGTAGCTTCGCGCTTTGCCTTGCGCTCGGCATTGAGCTCGGCATCGCTCTCGCGCACCAGTTTAATAATCGCCGCGCAGGCCTCCTCGCCCACCAAGTCGCGAGCACGCACCGTCAGGCGCGTCGCCTCCTGCTTGTCGCCGTCGCTTGCAGCATCGGTCGCGCACATAATCAGGCAGATGGCAATCTCGGCCGAAGGCGAGGTCGGAACGCCTTGCAGGGCCAGTTCACCCATCACGTGCTCGTCGCTCTCATCGGCGGCATCCGGATAGGTGGTATGGATCTTGTTGAGCAGGCGCGTCGTATGCGCATCGTTGGGCGCCAGGCGCAGCGCCAGACGCGCGCAGCCCACGGCAGCCGAAACGTTCTCGGTCTCGGGCTCCAAGAAGTACTGACCTAGATTGGCGTAAGCGCGGGCGGCGCACTTGCCATCGCTTGCACGCTCCAGCACCGAGAACGAGAGCGATGCCCATTCCTGCTTGTCCTCGAGTGCGCGGAACAGCTCGGCCAAATCCAAGCGATAGTTGCAGTTCATGGGGTCCCAACGCACAGCCTGCATCAGGGCATTACGAGCGCTCACATAATCCTGCTGGCGAATGTAGGCAAACGCCATATCAGAGTACAGGCGGTCAAACGGCACCTCGACCTGCACGAGCTCGCGCGGATCCTTCTCCACGCGGCGATAGGCCAAGCGCTCAAACTTGCTATCGAAGCTAAAGTATTGGCGCTTCTCCTCCGTCTTGCACTCAGCGTCGATATACTCCTCGGCGAGCTCTACCAGACGCTCCAGCAGCGGCGTCGCCGTAGCCAGGTCGCCCTGCGCCAGATAGTTCTCGGCATACGTGATGTCTTGCAAGCTGATGGGCAGATCCATG
>CAUDDU010000058.1 GCA_958448375.1 uncultured Collinsella sp. | reverse complement strand
CTAGGCTTAAGACGAGGAGAATCATCATGGCAGATACCGCCACTACCGGCGTTGCGGCCGCCGCACAGACCAATGAGCCGCTCATCCGCGTTGAGGGCCTGCGCAAGAGCTTCGGCTCGCTCGAGGTACTCAAGGGCATCGACCTGTCCGTTAACCCCGGCGAGGTCGTCACCATTATCGGCGCCTCGGGCTCGGGCAAGTCGACCTTCCTGCGCTGCCTCAATCTGCTCGAGACCCCGGACGCGGGCCACATCTGGTTCCACGGCCAGGACCTTACGGCCGAGCGCTGCAATATCAATAAACTCCGCGAGGACATCGGCATGGTGTTCCAGGGCTTTAACCTGTTCAACAACATGGACGTGCTCGACAACTGCACGCTTGCGCCCGTCATGCTCAAAAAGATGAGCAAGGCCGAGGCTGAAAAAAATGCGATGGAGCATCTGACGAGCGTGGGACTCGAAAAGTTCGCGCACGCCGCCGTGGGCCGCCTGTCCGGTGGTCAAAAACAGCGCGTAGCCATCGCACGCGCCCTGTGCATGAATCCGCAGATCATGCTGTTCGACGAGCCGACTTCGGCACTCGACCCCGAGATCGTGGGCGAGGTGCTCGAGGTCATGCGCAAGCTCGCGGCCGACGGCATGACCATGGTCGTCGTCACGCACGAGATGGCCTTTGCCCGAACCGTGTCCGACCGCGTGGTCTTTATGGATAAGGGCGTGGTGCTCGAGGACGCCGCGCCGGCCGAGCTCTTTGGCAACCCCAAACACCAGCGCACCCGCGAGTTCCTCTCGCGTTATCTCGAGGACAAGTAACCGACCGCAAATGTTTGCATGACAGGGCCGCTCCCGTGGGGCGGCCCTCGTCATCACAATCGAAAGGATGTCATGGCCGAGGTTTGGCGCTTCTTTGCGCATGAGGATGATTTTGCCGATTTGGACGAAGCTGGTGCGTGCGAGCGCCTGGGCCGCGTGCTGTCGTTTCCGACCATCTCGAGTATGGATGCCGAGGCGGTGAACTGGCAGCCGTTCGACGACCTGCGCGCGTATATGCAGCAGGCTTGGCCGCACGTATTTACGGCGGGTAAGGTCGAGCTTATCGACCATTCGCTATTGGTGATGCTTGGCGGTTCCGACCCTGCCCTCAAGCCCATTATGCTCATGGGCCACATGGACGTGGTTCCCGTGGTACCCGGCACCGAGGCTGACTGGACGCATGCCCCCTTTAGCGGACATGTGGACGACACCTACATTTGGGGTCGCGGCGCCATCGATATGAAAGACCAGGTCGCAGGCATTCTCGAGGCGGTTGAGTATGCGCTCGCGCACGGCTGGGAGCACAAGCGTACCCTGCTGCTCGCCTTTGGCCAGGACGAGGAAACCACGCAGTACGGCGCGGGGGCGATCGGTCGTGTGCTCGAGGAGCGTGGCGTTGAACTTGAATATCTGATCGACGAGGGTGACTACCGTATTGTTTCGGCTGCCGAGTATGGCGCGGGCGAGGGCTGGCTTATGCATGCCGACCTCGCGGAGAAGGGTTACGCCGATATCATACTCAAGACGAAGAGTGAGGGCGGGCATTCGTCCAACCCCTACGGCGGCACATCGCTCGAGGTGCTCAGCCGTGCCATCACCGCAATCTGCGATATCGAGTGGCCGACGCGCGTGACCGACTTGCTTGCCGCTCAACTCGTCGAGTTGGGGCTCTACACGGCCGATGAAATTGCCGCCAACGGGGATGCCATTGTCCGCGATTGCCTCGCCAGCAAAAAGCTCTATCCGCTGGTGACGACCACCTGCGCGCCCACGCAGATCGAGGGTGGCAGCACCGGCGCCAACGTAATGCCGCAGGATATGTGGGCCAACATTAACTTCCGCATGCTCGAGGGTACGAGCGTGGTCGACGTTGTGGCGCGCTGCCGTGAGGCGGTTGCCGGGGCGGACCTTGCCGGTTGTGTCGAAGTGGAGCTGGGCCCCGGCAGCTCCGAGCCTTCGCCGTCTCCGCGTGTCGGTGGACCGGGGCTCGAGGCCGTTCGCGCCATCGCCGCCCGCTATTTCCGTGATCCAAAGGGGACGGAGGAAAACGGACCGAGTGCGACGGGCGGGGCTCCTGTCAGCATCGTCCCCTCGACCGTGATCGGCGCGACCGACGCTGCCAACTATCAGCGCATTTGCCCTGAGTGCATTCGTTTCTCGGCCTTTGTGGTCGACGATGACGAGTGCGACCGAGGCGTCCACGGCACCAACGAGCGCATTACCCGCCGAGTCTACCTTCAGGGTGTCCGCTTTTTCATCGCTCTGCTCCACACGCTCTAGAATCCAACAAAGGGACTGTCCCTTTGTCGGATTCCGTGCGGGTTATATGCAGGTTTGCCTGCGCACGCTATCATGTATGGGTTAGACCGCAACTATGTACCCCATACGCGAAGGGATGCGCATGTATCTGAGGATCGACATGTTCTAGCCGGGCTTACCCCCGCAGCGGCGCCCCGCGCCCCATCAATTCTGCCGATTTTCACCTTCACGCATATAAAGGAGTCCGTCATGCGCGACAAGCTCGAAAAGATCATCAAGGCCTACGAGGAGCTCGAGAAGAAGCTTTCCGACCCGGCCGTCGCCTCCGATATCAAGGAGTTCACGCGTCTCAACAAGGAATACGCGCACCAGTCCGACCTCATCGCCGCCTCGCGCGAGTACATCGGCGCGCTCGATGACATCGAGGCTGCCAAGGAAATGCTGCACGATACCACCGATGCCGATGAGAAGGAGATGCTCCAGATGGACATCTCCGAAAACGAGGCCAAGCTTCCCCAGCTCGAGGAAGACATCAAGTACATGCTCATCCCGAGCGACCCCAACGACGACAAGAACACCATCGTCGAGATCCGCTCCGCCGCCGGTGGCGACGAGGCGGCCATCTTCGCCGGCGACCTGTACAAGATGTATCAGCGCTTTTGCGAGTCGCGCGGCTGGAAGACTACCGTGCTCGACTCCAGCCCCAGCGAGGCCGGTGGCTTTAAGTCCATTGAGTTCAAGGTCGAGGGCGACCGCGTCTACTCCGTCATGAAGTACGAGTCCGGCGTGCACCGCGTCCAGCGCGTCCCCAAGACCGAGTCCCAGGGCCGCATTCAGACCTCCACGGCTACCGTCGCCGTGCTTCCCGAGGCCGAGGAGATCGACGTCCAGATCAACCAGTCCGACCTGCGCATCGACACCTACTGCGCCTCCGGCCCTGGCGGTCAGTGCGTTAACACCACCTACTCCGCCGTGCGCATTACCCACCTGCCCACCAACACCGTGGTGCAGTCGCAGGAGCAGCGCTCCCAGATCCAGAACCGCGAGGTCTGCATGCAGATGCTGCGTGCCCGTCTGTACGAGATGGAGCTCGAGAAGCAGCAGGCCGAGCTCGGTGCCGAGCGCCAGAGCCAGATCGGCCATGGCAACCGTTCCGAGAAGATCCGTACCTACAACCAGCCCCAGGACCGCGTGACCGATCACCGCATCGGCTTCAACTCCACCTACAACGGCGTCCTTCTGGGCGATCAGCTCGGCACCGTGATCGAGGCACTCGCCGCCGCCGAGCGAGCCGAGAAGCTGGCGCAGGCTGTGTAGTGGGTTACGCGGTTTTGCCAAACCGCGTAACGGCTCGACGCTGCGCGCCGCCCAGAGCGACAATTTGTCATTCAAAAGGCAAGGCATGACCAGAAGGTCTATGCCTTGCCTTTTTCATGCCAACTTGTTCGCTCTGGACGTCGCTCGCTGGCATTGCCAAAACATCGGCGTTTTCTTGGTTGTCAAATGATCCGTAGGGAGTCATTGGGGACATTGCCTTGATATTATATTCAGTCGGCTGTGATGGCATTTTAGTCATTGGGGACGTTCTTAAATGACTAGGTTGGGCACATTGCTTTGAGATGTTATTTAATCGGCTTTGATGGCCATTAAGCCGGCTACCTGCTCAAAGAAATTAGCGGCATTCATCTGCTATCGAAAATAATGCTCAAAAAATCGTCCGAGAAGTCGCGGGGCGATTTTTGATGCGTCGCGCGTCAAGTGATTTGGCAAGTTCTTGGTTAGATATTGGTCAGTTTTGGGGCAACCTTGCCAAAAGCTTGACGGATGCAGATTTAGACGTCGACGAATGAACACTTCGATTGCGATTCAAGCAAAATTCTGGGCTGATTCTCGATAATCGCTTCCAATCGTCCCTTGCCGCGTGCCGCCCTCGCGTACAATCTGCTCCGACATTCGCGCGCCGTCCGGCGCTTAAGAGGGGAGGGCCCCATGGCAAACGAGATTTGGACCATCAAGCGTTGTCTCGAGTGGACCAAGGAGTACCTGGCCGAGCGCGGCGAGGAGCACCCCCGTCTTTCTGCCGAGTGGCTGCTCTGCGCTGCCACGGGTTTGGCACGCATCGACTTATATATGCGCATGGACGAGACGCTTAACGCGGCTCAGCTCGAGACCATGCACGCGGCCGTTGTTCGTCGCGCTAAAGGTGAACCGCTGCAGTACATCACCGGCAGCACGCAGTTTCGCATGATCGACGTCACGTGCGCCCCCGGCGTGCTCATTCCGCGTCCCGAGACCGAGATGCTCGTCGAGGAAGTCCTCAATTATCTGGATGCCGAGGTGCTGAGCCCCGAGGCTGCTGCCCGTCAGCGTGTTGAGCTGCCTTGGAACGATGAGGTCGAGGAGGCACGCAAGGCCGAGGCCGCGCTGGCAGACGAACGGGCGACCGCCGAGCGCCGCGCCGCTAACCTGACGGCTGCCGATGAGGCGGCGCTAGGCGGCGACGTACTGGGTAGCCGCGCCTATGCCGAGGAACTGGCCGACCGCGAGGCCGAGGAAGCCGCCGCGCAGACAGCAGAAGCCGAAGCGGCAGAAGCAGAGGCCATGGAAACCCCCGAGCCCGAGCTCGACGAATACGGCATCGCCATTGAGGACAACGACCAACAGGCGACTCCCGCGCAAGATGCCGCCGAGGCTAACGTATCTGCCCCAGCCGAGCCCCGCACTGCCCGCGTTCTCGAGGTCGGCTGCGGCACGGGCTGCATTTCGCTCTCCCTTGCCTGGGAGCGCCGCGGGCACGTTACCTGCACTGCTACCGATATCGAGCCGCGCGCCATCGACCTTGCTACCAAAAACCGCGATGCGCTTGGCCTCACGTCCGACGAGGTCGCCTTCAGCCTCACCAACCTGGTGAGTTCCATTCCCCGCGAAGAGTGGGGCACCTTTGACGTACTCGTCTCCAACCCGCCCTACATCCCCACCGATGTCATGCGCTCGCTGCCGCATGAGGTCAAGGACTTTGAGCCCGATCTGGCGCTCGAGGGCGGTGCCGACGGTCTCGATATCTTCCGCCGCCTGCTCAACGCGGCGCCCTACATGCTGCGTGCCGGCGGCCTGTTTGCCTGCGAGCTCTACGAGGGCGCGCTCGACGCCGCGGCCGAGCTCTGTCGTCAAGCAGGCCTTTCGGACGTGCGTATCGTCCATGACCTCACCGATCGTCCCCGCATCGTTCGAGCCATCGTCACCGAGCCCAAACAGCGTATTTAAGCTGAATAAATAGACATTTGCGCAAGTTTGTCCTTGCAATATACCGTAAAACTTCTACTATAGAAGGAGAAAGGTATGTCAAATCAGCTGCATCGGTACCGTATCGTGCTTGATTACATTGAACCTTGGCTTGATGAGCAGGATGAAGCTACGCTGAAGCAGATTTATGCAGACCTTTTGGTGCTCGAGAAGGAAGGTCCCAGCCTTGGTCGTCCGCTGGTTGACCGCGTAAAGGGCTCGAAGCTTCATCATTTAAAGGAGCTGAGAGTGACGTCGTGTGGTGGGCAGGTGATTCGCATCCTCTTCGCCTTTGACCCCAAGCGCCAGGCGGTATTGCTATTGGCGGGTGATAAGTCGCGAGCGGGATCGTCAAGGGCAAAATGGAACGGTTGGTATGCGATCAACATTCCAAGGGCCGAGCAAATATACCGTCGCCACGTAAGGAGGCTCGATCGAGATGGAACTGCATGAGTATATGGAATCTCGCGGGATAACACGCGACTCCATTACCGCCGAGCAGGAGAGGACTCGCGATCGTATCGAAGCCTATAAGCTTGCTCAGATTCGCAGGTTAAAAGATCTAACACAGGCGTCGGTCGCCCAGTCGATGGGCGTTTCTCAAAAACGTGTATCCGAGCTCGAGCGTGGGGAGTTGGGTTCGATGAGGCTCGACACGCTGAGCAGGTACGCAGAGAGCCTCGGCGGAAAACTGGTTGCAAGCATCGAGTTTCCCGATCGTACCGTTACGCTTGCGCGCTAAAAATCTTCAATTAACCCCCTCACTTTCACCGACTACTAGAGCCGCTCACCAAACCAACATGCGCTCTGGGCAAATAGGTTGAATGTTTCGTGCGAGAATGCCCCTCAGTAAACAAACTTTCACCAGAGCGTAAGGGGCTGGCATACACATGCAGACGGTCTATCGGGTATACGAGGGAAC
>CAUDDU010000057.1 GCA_958448375.1 uncultured Collinsella sp. | reverse complement strand
CGCGAGGGTGCTCGTGGCAACGGTGGCCGCAGCGGCGCCGGTCGTTCGAATGAGTCGCGCGATCGTCGTGACCCGCGTGCCAGCCGCGATCGTCGCGATGACTGGCGCAACTACGACGATACCCGCGAGGAGCGTCGTGGCGGCTATCGCGGCGGACGTGGCGGCAACCAGGCCGGCTCCCGCGGCGGTCGTGCCGGCGGTCGCGATAACCGTGGCAGCTATGGCAACAATCGTGGCGGCAAGCGCGGCGGCAGCTCCCGTCGCCCCGGTGACGGCGGCGGCAAGCGCAAGTAACATACGCGTCGCACGGTAAGGCGAGATGAATTTGGGCCCCGAGCAGACTATGCTCGGAGCCCTTTTTGGTGCAAGGGGGACAGGTTAATCTGCACCAACGTCTTGAAGTTGCGGTGGAATACGGACTGTTTTGACCTTTTGAGCGGCTTTTCAGTCCCTATTTCACCGCAACTCATGATTGGTGCAAACAATCCTGTCCCCAATGCACCAAACAAGGATCGTCCCTAAGTGCCGCCTAAATACCGTTTATCGGAGAAAAAATACCGTTCGCCGGTCATAATGATTGTTCCGGCTTTGGGCTTGTCTACAATAACCTCAGTGAAAAGAAATGCGGAAGGTTACCGAGTCCCTTGGACGTGGGCCTAACCAAAGTCTTTGATCGCGTGCGTCTCAAGGGGCGCATTCGATTGATTTTGGTTGGGCTATATTTATGAAGGGACATGCCACCATGGGTTTCTTTTCTCGCCTGATGGGCGGTTCGGATGAGCAGAAGACTGCGGCTTCCGAGTTCGAAATCCTTGCTCCCGTTTCCGGCGAGCTTGTTCATCTAGAAAATACCAATGACCCCGCTTTTAGCAGCCGTGCTGTGGGCGATGGCGTTGCCGTGGTTCCCCAAGAGGGAACGGTGTGCGCTCCTGTTTCCGGCACCGTCGCGGCGCTGTTTCCGACTGAGCACGCGCTGGGCATCATGTCCGACGACAGCTCTGCTCAGGTGATGCTGCATATCGGAATCGACACTGTTAAGCTTGAGGGCAAGGGCTTCCATGCGCTTGTTGCCCAGGGTGACCATGTCGACGCGGGCCAGCCCCTCGTCGAGGTCGATTTCGACGCGGTCCGCGCCGCCGGCTTCGATCCCACGGTCTTCGTTATCGTGTGCGAGCGCTCGGAGAACTCGACTCTTCGTGAGCATGCTTCCGGCCCTGTTGCTGTTAAAGAGCCTGTCGTCTGGCTTTCCGAGTAAATTCTTGTGGTGGGTACCGTGGTTATCAAGCGAGTTTTTAACAACAACGTCGCAATGGTCACTTCGGACGATGGCTCCGAGCTCATCGTCATCGGTCGAGGCCTCTGCTTTGGCCGTCATGCCGGCGATGCCATCGACGAGGCGTCGATCGAAAAGACCTACGCGTTGCAGGAGGGAACTTCTCAGGACTCGCGTACGATTGACCGCTTGGCATATCTTTTGGAGTCCATCCCCACCGTCAACCTCGTGATTGCCGAGGACATTGTTCAGATGCTCCGTCGAGAGCTCAATGTCGACATCAACGATAAGATCCTCATCGCTCTCGCAGACCATATCAGCCTTGCTTTGGAGCGTGAGCGCAAGGGCGTCTCCTGTGAGAATCCGTTGCTGCTCGAGATCCAGCAGTTCTATCGCAAGGAGTATGCACTTGCGGGCCGTGCGCTGCAGATTATCAAGGAGTATATGGGCATCCAGATGAGCGAAGAAGAGCAGGGTTTTATTACGCTGCATATCGTCAACGCCACCATGCCGCAGCGCTCCGACCGTTTGATTGTTTCGGTCCAGCTTGTTCGCGACGTGCTCGCGATTGTTTCCGAGCGCTATGCTACGACCCTCGATGACACCTCGTTGCCCTATGAGCGTTTCGTCCGCCACCTGCAGTTTTTCGCACAGCGGGCGCTTGACCCCACGGCCGGGCAAATCAATGGCGACGCGCTGTTCCGAATCGATGAAACGGCGTATCCGTGCGCATTCTCGTGCGCGGACGCCATAGCCGCCCACTTGTCGTCTACCTATAACGTTGTCGTTACCGATGCCGAGAAGAGCTATCTCGCATATCACATTGTTAACCTGCTTGGAGAACCTGGTCTCTAGGCATAACGTGCCCACACATCGATTGATATAAGGCAAGGCTCACGGTCTTGTCCAGGGCACATCTGTCTTAATTTGCGGAAAAGGAAGGGGAGTACCGCTATGACCGCAAAAAAGAAGTTCAATTTCAAAGCGCCGTTGGAGGTGTTCGCGAAGTCGATCGTCCAGCCGATGATGTATCTCTCGGTTGCCGGCATCCTGCTCATTGTGGGCATCATTCTGACCAACAAGACCATTTGCGCTTTGGTCCCCGTACTGGGCTCCGGTCCGTTCCAGCTTGTGGGCGCCGTTGTCTACCAGTCGCTGATGTTTATCATCAACAACCTCTCGATTCTGTTCTGCGTGGGCATCGCCGGCGCCATGGCAAAGAAGAACAAGGGCCATGCTTCGCTGATCGCCCTGATGTCGTTCTTCCTGTTCCTGCAGGCTAACAACATCGTGCTCAACGCCACCGGCTCTCTTGCCGATGCGAGCGGCATGCTCGGCCTTACCGGAACCGGCCAGGCCACCGTTATGGGCATCCAGGTGCTCGATACCGGCGTGTTCGGCGGCATCATTCTCGGTTGCATCACCGGCGCCGTGTTCAACAAGTACTCGAACAAGCAGTTCCCCATTGCCCTTTCGATGTTCTCGGGCGTTCGCTTCCCGTTCCTGATCATGATCATCATTTCCTGGATCATGGGCGCTGGCTTCTGCATCGTTTGGCCTCCGGTTCAGGGTGCCATCTCCTCCGTTGCCGGCATCATTAAGGAGTCGGGCAACATCGGCCTGTTTATCTACGGCATGCTCAACAAGCTGCTCGTTCCCACCGGTCTGCACCACCTCATCTACACCCCGTTCCAGTTCTCCGATGTGGGTGGCACCCTTACGCTGGGTGGTCAGGTTATCGCCGGCGCCTATCCCATCCGTGTTGCCGAGATGGCAATGACGGGTCAGCCCTTCTCCGATAGCACCTACTTCAACAGCTACACCTTCAACAATCTGTGGCCCTACATCGGCATCGGCCTCGCCTTTATCGTCACCGCCTACAAGGGGAACAAGGATAAGACCAAGGCCGTTATCATCCCGCTGATCATCACCGCCGTGCTCTCCTGCGTGACCGAGCCCATGGACTTCCTCTTTGTCTTTGCCGCTCCCGTGCTCTTTGTCGTTCACTCGGTTCTTTCCGGCATCTTCCTGGTCCTGCTCAAGGTCCTCTCCGTGCCCGCTTCGACTGCAGGCGGCATCATCAACATCGTGGTCTCCAACCTGGTCCTGGGCGTCGATAAGACCAACTGGCCGGTTATGCTGGTGCTTGGAGTCGTCAACGCCGCGCTGTACTTCTTCCTCTTCACCTTCCTTATCAAGAAGCTCAACCTCCACACGCCTGGCCGCGAGGAGGAGTCCGAGCTCGCCGAGTCCGTTGCCGAGGGCGAGGCCGCCGCGTCTGTCGCAGTGAAGCAGGGCGCCGTTGCCGCGGCTCCCGCAGAGGGCGTCGATGCAGGTATTGCCGACCTGGTCGCAGGTCTTGGCGGCAAGGACAACATCGAGGAGCTCGAGAACTGCTTTACGCGTCTCCGCGTGAACGTTAAGAACCCGGACCTCATCAATGAGGACCTCATCAACCACGTGCCCAACAGCGGCATCAACCGCAACGGCAATAATATCCAGATCATCTTTGGCATGAAGGTCGCCGAGATGCGCGACAAGGTCGAAAACGCAATTGAGAAGGAGCAGTAAACAATGATCATTACTCTGTGTGGTGGCGGATCCACCTTTACCCCCGGCATCGTCAAGTCCATCGCCCTGCGCAAGGACGAGCTCGACGTTGACGAGATTCGTCTGTACGACATCAACGAGGAGCGCCAGCGCAAGGTCGGCGTGCTCGTGGACTGGATTTTGCACGAGGACCTCGGCCTGGACATCAAGCTCACGGTGACCACCGACAAAAAGACGGCTTTTACCGACGCGAGCTTCGTGTTTGCCCAGATGCGCGTGGGCGGCTACGCCATGCGCGAGCAGGACGAGAAGATTCCGCTGCGTCACGGCTGCGTGGGCCAGGAGACTTGCGGTTGCGGCGGCCTTGCCTACGGCATGCGCACCATCTTCCCCATGGTCGAGCTGATCGATGACGTTGAGAAGTACGCCAAGAAGGATTACTGGATTCTCAACTACTCCAACCCTGCTGCCATCGTCTCCGAGGGCTGCCGTGTGCTGCGTCCCAACGCTCGCATCATCAACATCTGCGACATGCCGATCGCGATCATCGACGTGGTTTGCGCCGCGCTCGATATCGACAAGAAGGATGTCGAGTACGATTACTTTGGCCTCAACCACTTTGGTTGGTTCACCTCGATCCGCCACAAGGGCGAGGAGGTGCTCCCGCAGCTGCGCGAGTACATCAAGGAGCACCAGATCCTGCTGCCCGACTCCTACCTCAAGGGCATGGGCTCGCTCATGGCAAAGAAGCCCGAGGAGGCCACCGACGAGCATCCCGAGCAGAATCGCCACACCAAGGGCAGCTGGTACTACGTCTGGAAGGGCGAGTACGAGATCATGGAGTGCTTCCCGGAGTACCTGCCCAACACGTATCTGAACTACTACCTGCAGCAGAAGGAGTTCGTCGAGCATTCCAACCCCGAGCGCACCCGTGCTAACGAGGTTGAGGAGACGCGTGAGAAGAACCTCTTCGACGGCATCGACCACTACGAGAAGACGGGCGAGATCGACGAGAGCACGTTCTATGCGGGCAGCCACGGCGACTGGATTGCCGACCTGGCTATCGCTCTGAAGAACGACACCAAGCAGCGCTTCCTGGTCATTTGCGAGAACAAGGGCGCTATCCCCAACATGCCCTACGACGCCATGGTCGAGCTGCCTGCCTACATTGGCAAGAACGGCCCCGAGGTCATCAGCCGCGACAACATTCCTCTGTTCCAGCAGGGCCTCATGATGCAGCAGCTGAACTCCGAGAAGCTCGTGGTCGAGGCTACGATCGAGGGTTCGTACGAGAAGGCGCTCAAGGCCTTTACGCTGAACAAGACCGTGCCGTCGATGAAGGTCGCCAAGGAGGTTCTCGACGACATGATCGAGGCCAACAAGGGTTACTGGCCCGAGCTTAAGTAAAAGCAACAGGGTCGCTGGCCGCATACCTGGAGCAATGCCCCGTCCACGTGATTGCGTGGGCGGGGCATTGTCATTTGGTAACGCGTTTTATCAAATATGGCATTTATCTGCGGTAATGTTCTATTTCACCGCCGAGGGTGACATTTCATACCGCCTGCCGAACTGCGTGGAGACCTAACAACTTTTTAGGTCAGTGTTGTGCGTGTAGCAACTTCGCCCGGCCTCGCCTCCGGGCTGCCGCATGAGAGGGGATCTTATGGCACGACTGCACGTAATGGAACGCAGCCACGCTCAGGCCGTCATGGACGACCTACATGATGCGCTTGGGCGCCGTCTGGCGGTGAGTCCGCTCGCCCCGTGCCCCGTTGAGTTTACGGCGGCGCTCGTCAACCTGTGCTCCACCCAGAGCTGCGGCAAGTGCACGCCCTGCCGTGTGGGCCTGAGCGCGCTGAGCGATCTGCTCGCCGATGTGCTCGAGGGCCGCGCCGACGAGTCCACGCTCAATTTGATTGAGCGCACGGCCCGCACCATCTACCTTTCGAGTGACTGCGCTATCGGCTACGAGGCCGGCACCATGGCACTCACGGCCATTCGCGGCTTCCGCGACGATTTTGAGCACCATATCCGCGAGCACTCCTGTGGCTTTGATCGCGAGGCCCGCGTCCCGTGCGTCTCGGGCTGCCCGGCGCACGTCGACATTCCCGGTTACATTTCGCTGGTCGAGGCTGGCCGCTATGCCGATGCCGTCAAGGTCATCCGCAAGAACAACCCGCTGCCGCTCGTTTGCGGCCTGGTGTGCGAGCATCCCTGCGAGATGCACTGCCGTCGCGGCATGGTCGACGATCCCATGAACATCCTCGCCCTTAAGCGTTTTGCCGTTGAGCACAGTGACCTCAACGACCACAAGCCGCATGTAGTGGACAACACCGGGAAGCGCGTCGCCGTGATCGGCGGCGGCCCGGCCGGTCTTTCCTGCGCCTACTACCTGGCCGTGATGGGCCACAAGGTGAGCATCTTTGAACAGCGCCACCACCTGGGCGGCATGCTGCGCTACGGCATCCCCAGCTATCGTCTGCCGCGCGAGCGCCTGCAGGCCGAGATCGATTGGGTCTTGAGCGCCGGTATCGACGTGGAGCTCGACCACTCCGTGAACGGCGAGGAGCTCGCCCGCCTGCGCGACGAGTTCGATGCCGTCTACCTGGCCATTGGCGCCCACAGCGATAAGAAGCTCGGCCTTCCGGGCGAAGAGGCGCCCGGCGTGGAATC
>CAUDDU010000056.1 GCA_958448375.1 uncultured Collinsella sp. | reverse complement strand
AAGTCGCCGCAGCAGATGTTCGGCGCCATCGCCAAGACCTATTACGCCAAGGTGCTGGGCGTGGAGCCCGAGCGTCTGTTTGTGGTGTCCGTGATGCCGTGTACGGCCAAGAAGGCCGAGTGCGCGCTGCCGAGCATGGTGGGCGAGGACGGCACGCCCGACGTGGACGTTGCGCTGACGGTGCGCGAGATGGTGCGCATGATCCGCGCGAACCACGTGAGCGTGGATACGCTGGTTGAGGAGCCGCTCGATACGCCGCTGGGCTTTGGCACGGGCGCGGGCGTGATCTTTGGCGCCACGGGCGGCGTGATGGAGGCCGCCGTGCGCTCGGCCTATTACCTGGTGACGGGCAAGAACCCCGACGCCGACTTCTTTACCGATGTGCGCGGCCTGGACGGCTGGAAGGAGGCCGTGGCCGATATCGATGGCACCAAGGTGCGCGTCGCCGTGGCACACGGGCTGGGCAATGCCGCCCGCCTGCTCGACGCGATTCGTGACGGCCGCGTGAGCTATGACTTCGTCGAGGTTATGGCATGCCCGGGCGGCTGCGTCGGTGGTGGCGGTCAGCCCATCCACGACGGTTGCGAGCTGGCTGCCGAGCGTGGCCAGGTGCTCTGGGGCCTCGATGCGAACGCCGAGATTCGCTTCTCGCACGAGAATCCCGATGTTCAGGCGTGCTATAGCGAGTTCTTGGGTGCGCCGCTCTCGCCGCTGGCCGAGGAATTGCTGCATACCGACCATCACGCATGGACGATGCCCAACGAGGGGACGTACTAGCGATGCGCGCGTTTGATTTTGAGATGTCGCGCCGGGGGTTTGCCTCGGCGCTCGCCGCGGGCGCCCTGTCGCTTGCGCTCGCGGGCTGTGGCGGCGGGGCTGCCGGTGCCGGGTCCGCCGCGGGTTCGGCTGCCGGGCCTGCCGCCGACGGTGCCACTGCCGAGCCGGTTGAGGTGCACATCGCCTCGCTCAAGGGGCCGACCTCGATTGGCCTGGTGCAGTTTATGGACCGGGTGGCCGATGGCGAGACGGACAATGAGTTCGACTTTGCGATCAATACTGCCGCCGATGAGATTGTGCCCAAGGTCATTCAGGGCGATATCGACATTGCCCTGGTGCCCGCCAACGTGGCGAGCGTGCTCTACAACAAGACCGAGGGCGCGGTGCAGGTCATCGACATCAACACGTTGGGCGTGCTGAATGTGGTGACGGGCGACGCGAATGTGGCCTCGTTTGGCGATCTGGCGGGTCGCACCGTCTACATGACGGGCAAGGGCACCACGCCAGAGTACGTCATGAACTTCCTGCTGGAGCGCGCGGGCCTGACCGGCCAGGTGACGCTCGAGTTTAAGAGCGAGCCCACCGAGGTGCTGTCGGCCCTGCTTGCCGACCCGTCTGCCGTGGGCGTGCTGCCGGAGCCGTTCAAGACCGCTGCCATCGCCAAGAGCGAAGGCAAGCTGTCAGCGCCGGTAAGTCTGACCGATGTGTGGGATGAGCTGGCGGGTGACACGGGTTCGCGCCTGCTGACGGGCGTGACCGTGGTGCGCCGCGCGTTTGCCGAGGAACATCCCGAGGCCGTGGCGGAGTTCTTGAGCTGCCATGCGGCGAGCGTTAAGGCTGTCAATGCGGCGCCGGCAGACTGGGCGCAGGCCGTGGTCGATGCCGGCATCGTGGACAACGCCAAGATCGCCGAGAAGGCGATTCCCGGGTGCATGCTCGTGTGCCAGACGGGCAAGGATATGAAGGCGGCGCTTGGCGGGTATCTGCGGGTGCTGTCCGACGCGGACGCGAGTGCCGTGGGCGGCAAGCTCCCGGCTGATGATTTCTACTACATGGAGTAGCCCGTGCGTGCGTTTGCTCGACACATGACAGAGCGTATGAAGGCGGTGGCGGCAGCAGGTGCCGTCGCCGCCTTTTGGCTTGCCGCGTGGGTCTTCGCGGCGGCGCTGGTGGCGCAGCCACTGATCTTGCCGGGGCCGGGTGCTGTTGCCTTGGCGCTGCTGCGCCTGGTGTGCGATGGCGGTACCTGGGCGATTTTGGTGGGCTCGGGCGCGCGGATACTGGGCGGGCTGGCGCTTGCCGCGGTGTGTGGTGGCGTGCTTGCCGGGATTTCGTCACGGTTGCGGGCGTTTGCGCGCCTGGTGGCTCCGGCACTTTCGTTTGTTAAGGCGACGCCGGTTGCCTGCGTGGTGGTCCTGCTGCTCATTTGGCTGGGATCGGCGCGCGTGAGCATCGCCGCGGTCTTTTTGATGGCGCTGCCGGGCGTGTATTTTTCGCTGGCCGAGGGCTTGGCACAGGTGAATAAACCGCTGGAGCAGATGTTCCGTCTGCATGGCGTGCGCGGCTGGCGCCTGTTTTGCGCCCATACCTGGCGCGAAGTCCTGCCGTTTGTGCTTTCGTGCGCCCGCGCCGTGATCGGCATGAGCTGGAAGGCCGGCGTGGCAGCCGAGCTGATCGGCATGGCGGTGGGCACCGTGGGCGAGCGCATCTATCAGGCAAAGCTTTTGGTTGAGACGGCTGATTTGCTGGCGTGGACCGTGCTGGTCGTTGCCGCCTCGTGGGCGTGTGAGCGCGTGCTGGTGTGGCTGCTGCGGGTTTCGGGACCCGTGGCGTGGCGCGCGGCCGTGCGGGCGCATGGGCATGGACTGCGCGGGCGTGCGGGGGCTGCGAGCGATGGCGCCGCAGCGGAGCTTGCGCTTGCCGTGGGCGATCGTGCGCCCTGGGCGCCGGCGCTGGATGGTCTGGTGCTCAACGTGCCTGCGGGTGGGCGTATCTGCGTGATGGGCGCTTCGGGCATGGGCAAGTCGACGCTGCTTTCGTTGGCAGCGGGGGAGTGCGCGCCGTGCTCGATGGTGTTTCAGGATGCACGCTTGGTAGAGGGCAGCTCGGCTTTGGATAACGTGCTGGTGTGTGCCGATGCGCGCGTGGATGCTTCGAACGCTACGACCTTGCTGCGCCGGTTGGTGCCGGGAATCGACGTGCATGTTCGCGTGGCTGAGCTTTCGGGCGGGCAGCGCCGTCGTGTCGAGATCGCTCGAGCCCTGCTGTGCCCGGGCGGCGCGGTGATTCTTGACGAGCCCTTTACCGGCCTGGATGCCGCCGCGCGCGATGCGACGACCAAGGTCGTGCTCGACCTGCTCGACAGCCGCACGCTCTTGCTTGCCACGCACGATTTCGTCGACGCTCAGGCCCTCGATATCTCGGACATCATCACGCTCTAAATACTAACTCAGCAACAATATGATTCGTTTTTCTCCGTCCCCATGGGGTCGGGTGTGGTATTCTATCTGCGGGGTAATACTTAGGAATACCAAGTAATACCAACGCCGCAGAAACAAACTCCGGATGCGGGCCAATCGGGTTGCCTTCACAGCCCGTCGCCCAGCCGCGTGGCCCGCATCTATCCGCACTACCGTCGTTTCAAAAAGGAAGCGCCATGGCAGAACACATGACCCCCGTAGTCGCGAAGGTCTTGCCCGAGGAGAAGGCAGCCTTCGCGGCGGCAACCCAGCTCGTGGGCACCACGCCGTCCAACGCCATCCGCATGTTTATCGCCGCGTTCAATCGCTGCGGCACCTTCCCGTTCGACATCTCGCCCAGCGGGGCCTTTGGCAAAGAGTGTCCCCAACAGCTAGTCGTTGAAGAACGTCCCCAATGACTAGTCGTCGGGAGGAGGTTGGCATGCTCAATGCGATGATTTGGGCGCTTGCCTGTTTTGGCGTCGTCGCTGCCGATATTGCCCTGAGCGTCGTTTTGTTTTCCGCCCTTGGCGTCGCATCGGTGTTCATGGGTTTTTCGATCGATGACCTCGACATTCAATTGCTTCAGGCCGTCGCGCAGACAGCATCGTTTTTGATGGCGCTGCTGTGGTGGCGTTATCTGTGGCCGCGTTCGTTTATGGCACGCCGGCAAAGCGAGCACCCGCTCGGCGGGGGAGCGCGTGGGGCGTGGAAACGCATCGCCTGCGTTATCGTGATCGGCCTGGCCCTGCAGGTGGTTGTTGGCTACGTGACCGACGCCGCGCTGTCGTTGTTGCCCGATGCCGCGGCCGACTACAGCGAGCTTGTCGAGGAAACAGGCATGGGTGACACCAGCTATCTCGCCGTCCTGACCACGGTGCTCGGCGCCCCGTTTTGTGAAGAGCTGCTGGTGCGCGGCATTATTTTTGAGTTTTCGCTCCGAGCGTTTAATCCGCAGTGCCGCCCACTTTGGAAGCGCCGGCGTCGTGCGAGCGCGCAGGACGGCGCCATGGTGCCCTGGGCGGCCCCAGGCACGTGGGGTATCGCTGCGGCGATTGTGCTGCAGGCGGCAATCTTCGGCTTTATGCACATGAATTGGGTGCAAGGTTGCTACGCGGGTGCCGCCGGCCTCATCTTTGGTTGGGTGCTCGTGACGACCGGAAAGCTCCGCTACACGATCCTGCTGCACTTTGCCTTTAACGCCGGGTCGTATCTCATGGCGTTGCTCTGGTTTGTGAACACGCCGCTCGACGCGGCAATTACGGTCGCTATCGCCGGCGTCATCCTCGTTGAGGCAATGCGCTCGCTGCGCCACGCGTGTGGGATGGACGCAGCGAGCGCACCGCTGCCCTAGTTGCGGCGTCCGCCTCCGTTGGCGCCCTGACGCCCCTGGGCCGCGCGATTGCGACCGGCAGTGTTCTGTGCGCGCGACATGCCGCTGTGCCCCTTGCTACCCTTGGGCCCCTTGCCGGCGCCACCGTGCGGCTTGCCGCCCTTCTTGCCGGTTCCATGCCCACCGCCAGCAGATGTCTCGCCCGGGCGCGGGGGCACGGGACGAATCAGGCAATGCTTGGTGTAGCCGATCAGATCGCGGCGGCCAGCCTTTTCCAGCGCCTCGCGCACGAGCTTGTAGTTCTCGGGCTTGCGATACTGGATGAGCGCACGCTGCATGGCCTTCTCGTGCGGGTCGCGCGCCACGTAGATCGGCTGCATGGTGCGCGGATCCACGCCGGTGTAGTACATGCACGTTGACATGGTGGACGGGGTGGGGTAGAAGTCCTGCACCTGTTCGGGCATGTAGCCCATGTCGCGCACGGCCTCGGCAAGGTCCACGGCTTCCTTCATCGTTGAACCGGGGTGGCTCGAGATCAGATACGGCACTACGTACTGCTTGAGTCCGTATTCGCGGTTCAGGCGTTCAAATTTACGGCAGAACGCGTCGGAGACGGCGCGGCTCGGCTTGCCCATCACGGACAGCACCGCGTCGCTCACGTGCTCGGGCGCTACGCGCAGCTGGCCCGAGACATGGTGTTCCAGCAGCTCGCGCAAAAACTCGTCCGAGGCATCGGCCATGGTGTAGTCAAAGCGGATGCCGCTGCGGACGAAGACCTTCTTGACGCCCGGCAGCTGGCGCAGGTCGCGCAACAGCTGCGTGTAGCCGCTCTCGTCGACCACCATGTTCTTGCACACGCTCGGCCACAGGCAACGCTTGTTCTTGCACACGCCGTGCTTGAGCTGCTTGTCGCAGGCCGGGCGGCTAAAGTTAGCCGTCGGTCCGCCCACGTCGTTGATGTAGCCCTTAAACTCGGGATCGCGCGTGAGCAGCTCGGCTTCGCGCATGATCGAGTCGTGACTGCGCATCTGCAGCACGCGACCCTGATGGAAGGTGAGCGCGCAAAACGAGCACTCGCCAAAACAGCCGCGGTTGGAGCTGATGGAAAACTTGATCTCGGCAAAGGCCGGCACGCCGCCCGCCGCGTCGTAGTCGGGATGCCAATCGCGTGCGTAGGGGAGTTCGGCCACCTCGTCCATCTCGTCGGTGGTGAGCGTCGCCGACGGCGGGTTCTGCACCACATAGACGCTGTTGGGATAGGGCTCTACCAGGCGATGTCCGGTGATGGGGTCCATATTCTGCTGCTGCACGTTAAAGCTGCGCGCGTAGTTGAGCTTGTCGGCGGCAAGGTCGTCCCAGCTGGGCAGCAGGTCGTAGTCGTAGACCTCGTCGAGCGAGCTGGTGCGATAGACGGTGCCGTTGATATAGGTGATCTGATCGACGGGCAGTCCCGCGTCGAGCGCGTCGGCGATCTCGACAATCGCGTGCTCGCCCATGCCGTAGATGAGGATGTCGGCGCCCGAGTCGAGCAGCACCGAGCGCTTGAGTTTGTCCTGCCAGTAGTCGTAGTGGGCCAGGCGACGCAGGCTCGCCTCGATGCCACCGATAATGATGGGGGCGTCCTTGAACGTCTGGCGGATGAGGTTGCCGTAGACCGTGACGGCACGGTTGGGACGGCGCCCCTCCTCGCCACCGGGGGTATAGGCGTCGGTGTGGCGGCGGTGCTTGGTCACCGAATAGTGGTTGACCATGGAGTCCATGTTGCCGGCGCTGACCAAAAAGCCCAGGCGCGGCTCGCCGAGCACCGTGATGCTGGCGGGGTCGGTCCAGTCGGGCTGGCAGATGATGCCCACCTTGTAGCCGTGCGCGTCGAGTACGCGGCTGACGATGGCCATGCCAAAGCTGGGGTGGTCCACATAGGCGTCGCCGC
>CAUDDU010000055.1 GCA_958448375.1 uncultured Collinsella sp. | reverse complement strand
GTACGGGGCAAAGTAGATGGCAAACATCTGCAGCATGAGCGGCGTACCGCGCATGACCGAAATGTAGATGCGCGCAATCCAGCGGAGCGGCGCAATTTTGCTCATGCGCATAAACGCCACGGGGATTCCCAGCGGAATCGACCCGAGCAGCGTCAGTACAAACAGCTGCAAACTGACCAAGAATCCCTGGCCAAGCATCTGCATCATGACCTGAATAGACATTACTTGAGCACCCAATTATCGAAAGACAGACCGTAATCTGCATATTTATCGCAGAGGTCCTTGACCGTGCCATCCTCGTAGAGTGCCTTGAGCGATTCGGTCACGGCATCGGCGGACTTGGTGTCGCCCTTCTTAAAGCCGACGGCATAGTGCTCGCTGGACAGCGGCTTGTCGAGCTGCGTATAGGCATCGGGCTTGGCGGCAAGCTGATACTGAGCGATCGAGAGGTCACAGGCAACGGCATCGACTGCACCACTCTCGAGCTGCATAAAGGCCGTGTTGTACTCACCGATGGTATCGAGCGTGGCAAACGTCGCCGCCAAATCCTTCTGGTCGCCCTCGAGCACATCCTGTGCGGCGGAATCGGTCTGGGTAATCACGGTCTTGCCGGCAAGATCGTCCCAGCTCTTGATACCCGCGTCTTTCTTGACCACGAGCACCTGCTCGTTGAGCATGTAAGGCTCGGAGAACGTGTAGTCGTCCTCGCGGCCCTCCATGGTAAAGCCGTTCCAGATGCAGTTGATGGCACCCGAGTTGAGCAGCGTGTCCTTGGCATCCCAGTCGATAGCCTCATACTCAACATCCCAACCCTGCTTGTCGGCAACGGCCTTGGCAAGGTCGAGGTCAAAGCCGGTGTACTCGCCATCATCGCCTACAAAGCCATACGGAGGATAGGACTTGTCAAAGCCCACGATGAGCTTCTTGGACTCCGCAGCGCCCTTCACGTCCTTGGCTGCGGTAGATCCGGCAGCAGAGCCCTTATCGGCACCACCGCCGCAGCCTACCAGGCCGAGGCCAAGCACCGTGGCAAGCGAACCGGCTAGACCAACAAACTGACGACGAGACATATCGGCATTCATGGTATCCCCCTTGATGGCACTTTAGTTAGGTAAAGTGAGTCATATAACGTTCAGAATCATACACTTTAGTGAGATGGAGTACAAGGGAGAGCTTGCCCGGCGTGGGCGGGGAGCGGCGCGTAATTAAGTTTCCTGCTCTACAGTCCTGCGCAAGACGGAAAGCACATTAGGTGCTTTCCTTTGCGTGCGGAACTCGCGATAAACTTAATTACGCGCCGCTCCCCGCCCACGCCGGGCAAACGTCATTGGACTTATCACTGACGTGAAGTGGACGCTTGTATATCGTCTGCTAGCTTGGCACGGTACAATGCTTTCAGATTTCAATTTATAAATTAGTGGGGTTAATTCATGGCAGAATCTCGTGCGGAGCGTAGGGCTCGTCGTGCTTTGGTGGAGGCGGCTGAGGGGTTGAAGGAGGAGAAATCTTCCAAGAATTCAAAGTCGTCTCAGGATTCGAAGGGTAAGTCGGTCAAGGGCAAGGCTAAGGCCAAGCGTCCCGGCTCTCGTCGGAGCGGGGATAAGGCGTCCCAGGCTCACTCCAAGCGCCCGCATAATGATCCGGTTTCGTCTGCACGTAAGGCTGTGGACCCCAAGTCTCCCTGTTCGATCATGAAATTTTGCGGTGGGTGCACGGCGCTTAATCGTCCTTATAAGAAGCAGTTGGCAGCTAAGCAGGCTGCTATGGAGGAGCTTTTTGCTGCTCTTTGCGAGCGCGAGGGCATCGCCGTTGATCCTATTCGCGGTATGGGCGTCACCCTGGGCGACCCGGGTAAATATCCTGCGCCGCGTGGCTTTCGTCATAAGGCTGCAACTCCCTTTGCCCCCGGTAAGGAGGGTGCTGTCCGTTGCGGTTTCTTTGAGCGCGGCACGCACAGAATCGTTGCCGTGCCCGAGTGTCCTGTCGAGGCGCCGGGTGCCCGTCAGATTCTCAACGGCATCGCGCGCGAAGCTGAGCGGCTGCATATTCCCGCCTTTAATGAGGACAAGCATCTGGGGCTGCTTCGCTATGCCGTCGTCCGCTGCGGATGGCGCACCGACCAGATCATGGTTACGCTCGTGACCGCCCAGCGTGACTTACCGCATGCACAGGAGTTCTTTGAGGCCGTCGCGGCACTCGATCCGCATATCGTCACCGTTGCCCAAAATATCAATGGCCGTCCCGGTAACGCCATCTTGGGTGAGGAAACTCGTATCGCCTATGGTGCCGAGTGCATGCGCGATCAGCTGCTCGGCTGCGACTTCGATATCTCCCCCACCGCGTTTTATCAGACCAACCCGCAGCAAACCGAACTGCTCTATCAGCTCGCCATTGACGGTATGGATCTGCAGCAGGGTGACATTCTTATGGACGCGTACTGCGGCAGCGGCACCATCGGTCTGTGCGCCGCGAAGGATGCCCAGGACAGAGGTATCGGCATTATGCTGCTCGGCGTTGAGCGCAACCCGGCGGGCATTGCCGACGCACGTCGCAATGCCGAGCTCAACGGCCTCACCCGCAGCGCTTGGTTTATGGCCGACGACGCCACCGACTACATCCTGGATGCCGCCGACAACAACGAACGCGTCGACGTTCTTTCCATCGACCCGCCGCGCGCCGGCTCCACGCCCGAGTTCCTCGAAGCTGCCTGCGCACTTAAGCCGCGCCGCATCACCTATATCAGCTGCAACCCCGTGACCCAAGAGCGCGACCTGCACCAGCTCCTCGACGGAGGCTATCGCCTGCTCAAGATCACGCCCGTCGACATGTTCCCTCATACCGACCACACCGAGACCGTCGCGGTCCTCGAGCGCCACTAACCAACCCCGGCAGATTTTTAGGACAAGAAAGGGGGCGACCCGCCTGGGCCGCCCCCTTCGCTTGGTTTATAAACTCCGCTACATCCCATTGCGCAGATCGCACACGCCGGCTGCCGCCATCTCGCACAGCAGCGTCTCGCGGTCGCGCGTCACGATCAAATCCAGTGGGAAGTGAATCTCGTCGAGCATCTTGCGCGCGTGATCGAGCTTGCCAATGGCCATGCCAATGTGGGCATCGGTCGACACGCCAATGCCCACGCCCAGCTCGGCGCAGCGCTCGGCAATCTTGCGGCATACGGCCCAATGCTCAGTGTCGACACCGTGTTCAAGACTATGGTTGTTGATCTCGATAATCTTGTGCTTGGCCTTAGCTGCCAACAGCACCTCGTCGATATCGAACGGCACGCCCGAACGCCCCGTGTGACCCAGCATGAACACCTTGGGGTGCTCCAGGGCATTGATATACATCTCGGTCGTCTGGGCCAGCGTCGCGCCCTCAGCAATCTGCGGATTATGCACGCTCGCAACCAAATAATCCAAATTACGCGTAACCAAATCGAACAGCGAATGCTGACGGCTGTACGAATCGCCGGCAATATCGAGCGTGACAGGAGTGTCCTCGCCAAACAGGCTTCCGTCCAGCGAAACGATATCGGCCTCGGCACCACGCAGCACCAGCACGCCGCTCCAAATGCGCGGCCAGATATCCTGGTTGATAAAGAACTGGTAACTGCGCAGGTCATTGGGGCAAGCCGTAACCATAGAGCTCAAATGGTCGGCAGATCCGAGCACCTGCAGACCACGCTCTGCCGCCCAGTACACATTCTCCTCAATGGTCGAATATGCATGCGCAGAGAACATCGTATGGGTATGAATGTCACAAGAAAGCAGGTAGGGCATCAGGTCTCCTTATCTGGCACGGCCGTCGCTTATATTCATTGTACGCATAGCCTTCGATAGTCGTAAAACCACTCCATCCCAAAGACACAACGTCCATGACAACGGGGTCCGGCTTAACACCAAACCCCGTTTCACGTAAAACATTGTAGGCAGAGCGCTTTACTTTTAACGATACTCGTCCGCCAACTGTTTCCAAGCGGGTAGCGAATTGACAATCGTTTCGTAGCTCACGCAATAGCCCAGGCGGAACCAACCCGGCATACCAAAGCTGTCCGAGGGAACCGCAAGCAACTCATACTTCTTTGCGCGCTCGCAAAACGCATTCGCATCGGGCTCCAATGCTTTCACCCATAGGTAGAACGCGCCATCCGGCTCAACATAGGTGTAGCCATACTCCGCTAGTGCGTCGGTAAGCGCGGTGCGGTTGCGTGCATAGGCCTCAACGTCACTCGGCTCATCGATGCAGTCGATAATTACGCGCTGAAAGAGCGCCGGCGCGCACACGAAGCCCAGCGTACGGGCGGCACCGGCAACGGCCGGCATCAGACGGGCAGCCTGCGGATTGGTGTTGGGAACCAAGATCCACCCCACGCGCTCACCCGGCAGCGACAGCGACTTGGAATACGAGTAGCACACGATGGTGTGCTCGTAGATCGAGGGCACCCAAGGCACCTCGGCACCGTACACGATCTCGCGGTACGGCTCATCCGAGATGAGCATAATCGGATTCTCGGGATCGCGCTGAGCGTTGGCCTCGCGCAGAACATTGGCCAGTCGCGTCAGCGTGTCGCGCGTATATACGGCACCGGTCGGGTTGTTGGGCGAGTCGATAATGACGGCTGCCGTCTTGTCGGTGATCGCCTTGAATACGTTATCCACGCTCAGCTGGAATGTGTCCTCGTTGGCAAGCGCCTCGACACACGTGCAGCCGGCCTTCTCAATCCAAACGCGATACTCCGGAAAGTACGGGGCGATAACAATAACCTCGTCGCCCGGATTCGTAACGGCGTTGAGCGCACAGGTGAGCGAAGCCGCGGCACCCACCGTCATAAAGACGTCTTTGCCCTCATAGCTCGTGCCAAAGCGGCGGTTGAGCGATTCGGCCACAGCGGCACGACATTGCGGCAGGCCCGGTGCGGGCGTGTAGCCGTGCAGCTGGTCGCTCGGCAGCTCCAGGGCCTTCTTAATGGACTCCGCCACAGCAGCGGGTGCCGGAACGCTCGGATTGCCCAGCGAAAAATCGAATACGTTTTCCGCACCGATCTGCGCCTTGCGCTCAAGGCCATAGCTAAAAATCTCACGGATGATGGAGCTTTCCGCACCGCGAGCATACATAGTTTCGTTGATCATCTGTTCCCCTTTCGCATAGGCGCTATTGTACGCTTTAGCCGAGCAAAGTGCCGCAGCAATGTTGATTGGGGACAGACTTAAATGCGTGAAAACGCTCATTTAAGTCTGTCCCCAATCAACAGACGGCCCCATATCGCTCAAAAGAAAAAGCCTCCGCAGGTTTCCCCGCGAAGGCTCTCGCCACAAAGACTATTTGTCGGCGTCGGCGTCGGCATCGGCATCGACGACGGCATGGTCATCGTCAGCATCATCGGATGCGGCTTCGGCATCCTCTTGCATGGCCGCCTGCGCAAAGGCCGCGGCATCAGCCGCCAGCTCCTCCTCGCTCATACGAGGCACGCGCTTCTTGGTCGGCATGCCGGCCGCCTTGGCATTGCGCTCCTCCTTGGCCGCCAGGATATCACCCTCGCGCTCAAGGTAGGCATCCCACTCGTTATCGAGCAGGGCGTTCACGGCATCGCCCTCGACAGTCTCGCGCTCGAGCAGCACCTTCGCCATCAGATCGAGCTGATCGCGACGGGCGTCCAGGATCTCGACCGCACGACGATGGGCCTCACGCATAATGCGCTGAACCTCGATATCGATGCGGCGCGCCGTCTCCTCGGAGTAATCCTGGTGATCGGCGTAATCGCGACCAAGGAACACCTGATGTTGCGCCTCGCCAAACACTTGCGTGCCCAGCTCCTCGCTCATGCCCAGGCGCGTGACCATCTCGCGCGCCATCTTGGTTGCGCGCTCCAGATCGTTGCTCGCGCCCGACGTAATGTCATCGCACATGAGCTCCTCGGCAACGCGACCGCCCAAGAACACGGCGAGCTCGTCGAGCATCTCGTTCTTGGTCTTGAGGAAGTGGTCCTCCTGCGGAAGCTGCAGCGTGTAGCCCAGAGCCTGACCGCGGCTGACGATCGAGATCTTGTGGACCGGATCGGAGTGCTCCAGGATGTGGCCCACCAGGGCGTGACCGCTCTCGTGGTAGGCAATCGTGGTGCGCTCGGCCTCGGTCATCACGCGACCCTTGCGCTGCGGTCCGGCAATCACGCGCTCCATCGATTCCTCGACCTCGTCCATCGAGATCACGGAACGATGACGGCGAGCGGCCAGCAACGCAGACTCGTTGAGCAGGTTCGCCAAATCGGCACCAGTAAAGCCAACGGTCATCTGGGCGAGCTTCTCAAACTTAACGTCCTCGTCCATCGGCTTGTTCTCGGCATGCACGCGCAAGATCTGCTCGCGGCCCTTCACATCCGGACGGTCGACCGTAACCTGACGGTCAAAACGGCCGGGACGCAGCAATGCCGGATCCAGGATGTCAGGACGGTTGGTCGCAGCGATGAGGATGACCGACTCGCTTTCCTCAAAGCCGTCCATCTCGACCAGCAGCTGGT
>CAUDDU010000054.1 GCA_958448375.1 uncultured Collinsella sp. | reverse complement strand
GGTGCCACTCGTCGCCTGCGCCGTAGCGGCATTAGCGGCCTGTGCACTCCAGCTTGCCGCTTGCGCCGCCTTGGCGGCGGCGTCACTCGCCTGTGTTGCCGCCTCGGTAGCTCGTGCCGCCGCCTCATGGGTGCGTGCGCGCTCTGCTGCCTCGGCCTCGCGCTGACGAGCGCGGTCCTCGTTCTCAAACTCGATATCGTCCTCGATCTCGTCGCTCGGATTGAGCAGCTCGTCCAGGCTCACACCATAGAGTTTGGCGAGCGAGATCAGGTTCTCGGTATCGGGCGAGCTCTCCGCGCGCTCCCATTTACTGACCGCCTGGCGCGACAGTCCCAGCTTTCGTGCCAGCCCTTCTTGACTAAAGCCTTTGCTGCGGCGAAGGTCGGCGAGCCGCTGCGCAGTTTCTACATTCATGGTTCCTCCTATGTGATGCCAGCCGTACCGCCGGACCGCTTTTGTTCTTAAGGCGCCTTGCACAGTTAAAAATCTATCCGCCACCGCCAAAAGCATGCCACCTATTCTAGTGAGATTTTTGACAACCGGCGGTTGCGGGCGCATATGAGCTGCGGAAATGTGTCCAAACAAAGCAATGACCCGTAGCTTGGTTGTCCCCGTTGCGGCGTTAACGGTAGTATGGTCGTACTGTTTATTCCGCACCGCCAACGGAGGGAGTTCCGCGCCGTGAACCGCGATTTCGCCTCATCGCTCATCCAGCTCAACAACACGTTCTATCGCGAGCACTCCGCTTCCTTTTCCGATACGCGCCAGGCCCCGTGGCCCGGCTGGGTACGCACCATGGATATCGCGCTCGAACAGCTCGACGTCGCCACGATCGAGCATCCCGTCCGCGTCTTCGATCTTGCCTGTGGCAATATGCGATTCGAGAACTTTGCCGCCGGCGGCGCACTTGCCGCCAAGGGCGTCGATGGCGCAAACCCCTCGGCAGATGCCAGCTGCCCGTTTGAGTTCTATGGTGTCGACTCGTGCCAAGACCTGGCCATCGATGCACATGGCCACGCGCTGCGCATTCCCAACCTGCACTTCCAGGAACTCGACGTGCTCGACGCCCTTATGAAGCTCAACCCCGCCGAGACGCCCGACGTGCTTTTCGACGCCCCGCTCGCCGACATCTCGGTCTGCTTTGGCTTTATGCACCATGTGCCGTCGTGCGAGTACCGTGTACGCGTGCTCGACGCCCTGGTGCGCCAGACGCGCCCGGGCGGCATCATCGCCATCAGCTTTTGGGAGTTTATGAACGACGAGCGCATGGCGCGCAAGGCTGTTCGCGCCGAAGCCCGCGCCGAGCTCACCCCGCCGTTTGAGGGTTACGATTCCGCACAGTTTGAAGCCGGCGACCACCTCATCGGCTGGCAAAACGACCGCCACGCCTACCGCTATTGCCATCACTTTGACGATCAGCAGATCACCGACCTGGTGCGCGGCGTCCGTACGTTCTACAAGAGCGGCGAGGTCCCCGTGCGCGAGCTTGAGCGCTTCCATGCCGACGGTCGTAGCGGCGAGCTCAACCGCTATGTGATTCTCAAGCGCCTGTAGGCACCGACGACTCGCCGCCGAGCCGCACCACATCTTTCGGGCAATCTATGCCCGCCCTTTTCAACCCATTGACGGAACGCGCGGCCATGCGTTTCGCATTTATGACCAAGGAGCCTCATGGGAGCCGTCCACGTTCGCACGCCTAAGAACTTTGTGCTCGAGGAGCGCCTGGAGCGCTACGCCGATGCGATCGAGACGAACCCCGAGGCTTATGCCGGAGATTGGCGCGAGGCTTGTGCGCCAGCTGGCAGCAAGCCCTTCGAACACCTTCACCTGGATCTTGGCTGTGGCAAGGGAACGTACCTTGTAGAGCGCGCGGGCCACGAGCCAAACACCCTCTTTATCGGCATGGACCAGGAGCCCATCTGCATTGCCTATGCCGCGCAGAAAATCTGCGAGCAGGAGCTATCCAACGCACTCGTCCTGCCCCGAGGCGCCGCATCGCTGCCACAGCTATTTGCCGCAGGCGAGCTCGATGCCATCACCATCAACTTTCCCACGCCGCAGCCCAAGGCCAAGTACGCCAAAAAACGACTCGTCCATGTCGACCATTTGATGCTCTACCGCCCGCTCTTTGCAGCCAACGCCACCGTCACGCTGCGCACCGACAGCAAACCATTGCGCGATTACGCCCTGGGACAGTTTGCCGCGGCCGGCTACGACACGCTTTGGGTAAGTGACGACGTACGCCGCGACCATCCCGAGCATCCCGAGACCGAGTACGAGCGCCGCACGCGCGAGATGGGTGCCGCCGTCTATGGCATTCGCGCCACACCTGGAGCGCAGCCCAGCGATGAACAGCTCGCGGCGGGCCGCGCGCAGGAGCAAAGCCTTGCCTGCTACCTGCCCGAAAACCTCGATGCGCTCACCTATGTACCTCTGGGCATGGAAGAGGCCGTCGAGAACTTTAGAAACCGCGCCCGCAAAGGCAAGAAGCGCCTGCCGCAGGAGTCCTAGGGGCTTCTGATGGTCGCGGCGTCGGCAAACAAGTGAAAATAGGCGTCAGCGAACGACCCTCAAACCTAAGTGAGTAGACTTTTTTGCAATAGCCAAGCACAACCCGCATAACGAAAACTAAAACCGCAGGTAGAGCTCTTGCGCAAAAGCCATGTGCTCGCGACATCGCAAAAAGTCTACTCACTTAGCCGACAACTGCACCAAACGGCTGGGCAGAACGCCCATTTCCTGCATTTTCTCGCGCGCTGGCACCCCGCGCCGCCGCTACGCCATAATAGTTGGCGGACAATCGCGAGAGAAAGCAACCACATGGCACAGACCACGACAGATACCGCCACCAGCACCGTCTCCGGCGCCGGGGCCGCCAGCTCATTCTCGGGCGGCACGGGAACCGAGGCAGAGTTCGGCTCGCTCGGCGCGCTCTCCCCCACCTGGTGGGAGCCCGAGGACGGCAGTGAGCCCGAACCATGGCTCACGCCCGATCAAGCCTTCGAACGCTTCTTTGAATGGACAAGCGATCGCGGCATTGAGCTGTGGGATCACCAAGAAGAGGCCCTCATGGACCTGGCTGCCGGCGATCACATCATTTTAGGCACACCGACCGGATCGGGTAAATCGCTCGTCGCGCTGGGCATGCTCTTTATGGGCATGGCACAGGGCAAGCGTTGCTATTACACGGCCCCTATCAAGGCCTTGGTCAGCGAAAAGTTCTTCGATCTGGTGCAGGTACTCGGCCGCGATAACGTCGGCATGATCACCGGCGATACGCATATCAATACCAAGGCGCCCGTCATCTGCTGCACGGCCGAAATCCTTGCCAACGATGCACTGCGCGAGGGCGAGGGCGCCGACGTGGGCTGCGTGGCCATGGACGAGTTCCACTACTTTGCCGACCCCGACCGCGGCTGGGCCTGGCAGGTGCCGCTGCTCACCCTGCCCCACACGCAGTTTATGCTCATGAGCGCCACGCTCGGCGATGTCACCGCCATCGCCGCCTCACTCGAGGAACACACCGGCGCTGCTTGCGACTTGGTTGTCGACGCCCCACGCCCCGTGCCGCTGAGCTACGACTACGTGACGACCTCGCTCGAGGGCACGGTCGAGCTCGCCATGCGCCGCGGCGAGGCCCCGCTCTATATCGTGCACTTTAGCCAGGATGCCGCCCTTGCGACGGCACAGTCGCTCGCCAATTTTGGCATCGCCAGCAAGGAGCAGCGCGAGGCCATCAAGGAAGCGGCCAAAGGCACGAGCTTCTCGACGGCCTTTGGCAAGATCCTCAAGCGCTTGCTTGGCTGCGGCGTCGGCGTGCACCACGCCGGTATGCTGCCGCGCTATCGTCTGCTGGTCGAGCGCTTGGCGCAGCAGGGCCTGCTGCCTGTCATCTGCGGCACCGATACGCTCGGCGTCGGCATCAACGTACCCATCCACACCGTGGTCCTCACCGCACTCACCAAGTTCGATGGCTACAAGATGCGTCGTCTGCGCGCCCGCGAGTTCCATCAGATTGCCGGTCGCGCCGGCCGTTCGGGCTTCGATACCGAGGGCATGGTCATCGCCGAGGCCCCGGAGCACGAGATCGAGAACGCCAAGCTCATGGCCAAGGCGGGTGACGACCCCAAGAAGCTCCGCAAGATTAAAAAGAAGAAGGCCCCCGAGGGCTTTGTCACCTGGAACAAGCAGACCTTTGAGCGCCTGATTGAGACTCAACCCGAGACGCTCAAGCCGCGCCTGCGCATCACGCACTCCATGGTGATTAGCGTGGTCGAGCAGGGCGGCGACGCCCGTGCCCGCGTACACGACCTCATCGAGACGAGCCTGCAGACCCCCGAGGAAAAGGCCAAGCTCGAGGTTCGCGCCGATGAAATCTTCGCCACACTCATCGATTCCGGCGTCGTCGTTCGCACCGAGGTGCCGCCCGCACCCGACGCCCCGACTGACGCCGCACCAGACATTGACTATGCACTGACGGTCGATCTGCCCGAGGACTTCGCACTCGATCAGCCGCTCTCGCCGTTCTTGCTTGCCGCGTTGGAGCTGCTCGACCCCGAGAGCGAGACCTATACCATGGATCTGATCTCAATGGTCGAGGCAACGCTCGAGGATCCCAAGCAGGTATTGCGCGCACAGGAGCGCGCCGCGCGCGACCGCGCGATGGCCGAAATGAAGGCTGACGGCGTCGATTATGAGGAACGCCTGGAGCGCATCCAGGATGTCACCTACGAAAAGCCGCTCGAGGACTTGCTCGATGCCGCCTTCGACAAGTACTGCCAGGAAGTACCCTGGGCCAACGACTACCAGCTCTCTCCCAAGAGCGTCCTGCGCGATATGCTGGAAAGCGCGAGCGATTTTAAGGGCTATATCCAAAAGCTCGGCATCTCCCGCTCCGAGGGCATTTTGCTGCGTTACCTGGCAGAGGCCTACCGTTCACTCGACCGCACCGTGCCCATCGAGAAGCGCGACGAGCGCCTGCGCGACATTATCTCGTGGCTGGGCTTTGTGGTGCGCTCGGTGGACTCGAGCCTGGTGGATGAGTGGGAGAACGCCGGCAACCCGACAGCCCTCGATGCTGCGCCGCCGCAGGGCATCGACGAGGTCGTGGCGGACCGTCGCGGCTGCACGCTATTGGTGCGCAACGCGCTCTTCCGCCGCGTGACCCTTGCCGCCCGCGAGCACGTTCGCGACCTGGGCGAGCTCGACGACGACTGGGGCATGAGCGAGATCCGCTGGCAAAAAGCACTCGACGCTTACCACGAGCAGCACGAGGAAATCCTCACCGACGGAGATGCCCGCAGCGCCGCGATGTTTTCCATTGACGAGTCCGACGAGAAGACCGCGCACATATGGCACGTGCACCAGATCTTTGCCGACGAGGATGGCGACCACGATTTTGGCATCATGGGCGATGTCGATCTGGACGCCACGCAAGACGGCGGCGAGGTCATCTTCAAAAACTACCGCGTCGGCTTTATCGAGGACCTGCTCGAGGACTAGCCGAACATGCTGGAACGAAACAAGCGGGGCCGTTGGCAATATCGCCAGCGGCCCCGTTTTTTGCGCGATACGCTATCCCCTACTCGGTATCCTCGACCTCATACGAATCCGCCTCGGCTGGCTCATCGTTTGTCTCTGTCGCAGCCCCGCGCGCCTCGTCAAACGCGGCCTTCATGGTCTTGTTGCCCCACGTGAGCTTGCGAATGGTAAGATCGTCGGCCTTCTTGTTGGCTAGGCGCAGATTGTTCTCGGAGGACAGCAACGCCTCCTTGGTTTTCTGCAGATGGCTAATCGTCTTGTCGATCTCATCAATCGCCGTTTGGAACTTGCGGCTCGCGATCTCGTAGTTGCGACCGAAATCATTCTTGAACTTTTCCATCTTGGCTTCGAAGTTCGTGACGTCGATATTCTGCTGTTTGTACTCCGCCAGTTCCTGCTTATAGCGCAGCGAACCCATGGCGGCGTTGCGAAGAAGCGTGATCATGGGAATAAAGAACTGTGGGCGAATCACGTACATCTTCTCGTAGCGATAGCTCACGTCCACGATGCCGGCGTTGTAAAGCTCGCTCTCGGGTTCGAGCAACGTGCAGAGCACCGCGTACTCGCAGCCTTTTTGGCGGCGATCGTGATCGAGCTTCTTAAAGAAGTCCTCGTTTTTGTGCTTGGTCGCAGTCTCGTCGTTCTCGTTTTTCATCTCGAACATAATCGAAATGACCTCGTTGCCGCTCGCGTCGCACTCGCGGAAGATAAAGTCGCCCTTGGTACCCTCGGACGCATCGTTATCCTTCTCGAAGTACGCGTTAGGAAACGCCGTCATGCGCAGACGGTTAAACTCGGTCTCGCAGTGCTGCTCGAGCGACTCGCCCACCATCTTGGTGGACAGGCGGACCTTCATGTCCTTAAGGCGCTCGATCTCTTCATCCTTGTAGCGAATCAGGTCATCGCTCGCACGCTTGGCCTGCGCAAGCTCGAGCTCGTGTGCCGCCTTGGCCTGCTCCTCGCGAGAATCGCGCACAGCCAGCTCGCTCGTCAGTTTGGCACGTGCCTCATCGCGCTCTCGCTCCGCCGCGGCGACCGCCTCTGACAGGTTCATTTTTGCCATCAGTTCCTGCTCGCGCAGCTGGGCACGCAGGCCCTCGGCCTCTT
>CAUDDU010000053.1 GCA_958448375.1 uncultured Collinsella sp. | reverse complement strand
AAAGGGAAGAGGCGGGGCACGCCCCGCCTCTTACACCACATCTCTGCGCGCTACCGTTGTAGGGTTCGCTCGGACGTCATTTTGGGTGGTTTTGCCTGCTACTAAAATGGTAACAGTACTCATATTTGCCCTTTTTTGCCCACAGACCTTTGAGGGTGCGGCGAAAAGGGCTTGTTTTGATTGTTTGGGGCAGGCGCGAGGCGCGGAAACGATGTCTGGAGCGACGGAGCGGCCTGGAATTCATCCGTAGAGGTCTTCATTGGCTGCGCCAGGAGTGTCCCTAGGTACCGGTACATAAGGAACGTCCCTAACTGCCGGAGGGGGCGTCTGCCGTGGCAGACGCCCCCTCCGGATGTGGGAAGTTTGCGCTGCAGGTTACTTGTCGGTGCCCAACTTGTGCGGCTTGAAGGCAAGCGCATTGATGAGTGCGTCGGTGGCAGACTTGACGGCTGCCGGCTGCGGATCGTTGACGTGATCCTCGGGATGCACGGGCAGGTCCTTCTTGACTGCGTCGTGGATCAAGTTGAGGTACTCAGTCACGCCAGTGGTCGATAGGTGCGTGCCATCGCCATCGAACAGGTCGTTGCGGTTGGCGCTGTATCCGTACCAGTCGATAACGCGCACGTTCTTGTAGCGCGTGGCGGCGTTGGCGATGGCCTGGTTGGTAGAGCCAACCCACGGCTGCGGGCTGCGCGTGTTCACAAACACCACAATACGCTTATCTCCTGCATCGGCCATGATGGCGTCGATCTGGTCGTCGGTTACCAAGCCGTTGGTGCCCAGGGCAAAGACCACGATCTTGCCGGCAAGGTTCTGCTGGATATAGCCTTCAAATGTCGCACGGCCCGCATCGAACTGGCGGCCCTTTTCGGCATCGATGTGGCTGTGCGGGAACACGCCGTCAAAGGTGTCTACGGCACGCAGCGACACGGAGTCGCCGATCATAAGCAGATCGTAGGAGCCATCGGGGAAGCCGTCGTTGTCCTTGTCGGTGTCGTCGGCCGCCTGCTGGTCGGTGGGCGCGGTGTTCTTGGCTTCCTTGTTCAGAACTTCGGCGCCCTCGCCGCTCAGTGCAGACGTCTCGGGCACAAAGATCAGGCCGCCCAGTGCAACGACCAACACGACAGCGCAGGTTGCGCAGGCAGGGACGTGCGCGCGTGCCCAGTTAGCGGGCTTTGTGGTGCCATCGCGGAACTCGGCGACGGTGCGGCCGAAGGCGCCCTTCCTAAACGGAGTCTCGATAAAGCGATAGGAGCACTCGGCTACGGCGACCACCAGCAGCACCTGCAAAATGTATTGCCACCAGGGCGTATCGTTGATGTTGGCGACCGGGTTCATGAGCAACAGCAGCGGATAGTGCCACAGGTAGATGCTGTACGAGCGCTTGCCAATCCACACGAGCGGCTCGGCGGACAGCGCGCGGGCAACCATTCCCTGGGGCTGCACGCAGGCGGCAATGACCATGAGCGTGAGGATGGAGCATAGCAGTGTGCCGCCGCGATACTGGAACGCGGTGTAGCCGTTGGTGAGCGCGACCATGGCGGCAAGGCCAACCAGACCCACGACGCCCAGTACATCGATGGACGCGGGCGAGGACCAAAAGCGCACGAGGGCGCTCGGCTGTGCCGGGGCGGTCTCGGCTGATTCGTCGGCCTTCTCGCCAGGCTTGCCCTCGGCGTTTTTGCCGTGCTTGGCGGCGCCAGCCAGGCGATTGAGCCCCAAACGATGTGCGAGACGCACCGGCGCCAGGTCGCAATCGGGGATAAAGGCCATCCAGGTACCCAGCAGCAGCGAGAACACGCGGGTGTCGGTGCCGTAGTACACGCGGCTGGGGTCGGCGGCAGGGTTGTAAAGCACCATCATGGCGAGGGCAGATACCGCGGCAAGGCCCAGAACCACGCGGCGCGTGTTGGGTTTGCTCACATGCATGGATACCATGGCAAACAGCAGTGGCGGCCAAATCAGGTAGAACTGTTCCTCGATGGCAAGCGACCAAAAGTGCGTGAGCGGCGAGGGGTCGCCCAGAGCATTGAAGTACGAGACGTTTTGGGCAATCTGCCACCAGTTGTTGAAGAACAACAGCGACGGCAGGATGTCGGGGCGCATCTTGGTGAGCATCACGTGGTTGAAGACGGTGCACAGAGCACAGGTCGCTACCACGACGGTCACCACGGCGGGGACCAGGCGACGGATGCGGCGAATCCAGAAGCTCTTGAGGTCGATGCGTCCGGTCTTAGCGACTTCGTTGAGTAGCAGGCGTGTGATCAGATAGCCCGAAAGCACAAAGAAGATCGTGACGCCGAGCAGGCCGCCCTGAGCCCACGTGAGGTTAAGGTGATAGAGCACCACCGCGACGACGGCGAGCGTACGCAGGCCGTCGAGTGCAGGGATGTAGCGGGACTTGGGGCGAGCAGGCGTCTGCTCTGCGGCGGGAGTGTTGGCGCGGCCCGCGTTGTTGGCAGAAGCGCGATGGGGACTCGCGGTGCGTCGCGGTTCGTTGGCACGGCGTTCGCTCTTCACGCGTTCGTGCGGCGCCGGCTCGTTGCCCGTGCGGCGTCGACCGCGCGAGCCCGATTGCGAGAGTTGTTCCATAAAACATCATCCAATGACGAGAATAATCAGCACGTATTCATTGTAGCTGCCTGCTCCTGTGAATGCTTGCTGCTGGCGCAACCTCAAGGGTGCGTTCACATCAAAGTGAACTAAAGTTATAGAGGTGCGAAAGCGCACAATCGACGATCGACGGTGGGTGCAAAGCTCGCAGATGAGGAGGTTTCCATGGCAGATCGCGGCATCGTTGCGGTGTTCGGCAGCATGAACATGGACCTTTCGGTGGCGTGCGAGCGCATACCGCGCGCGGGCGAGACCGTCGGCGGTAGCGGCTTTATCACCAACGCCGGCGGTAAGGGCGCCAACCAGGCCGTCGCCGCTGCGCGCATGGGTGCGCGCACGTGCATGATCGGCGCTGTTGGGCGCGATACCTTTGGCGATGCGCTTGTGGCAGGGCTCCAGGATGCTGGCGTGGGCGTTGAGTTCGTGGCGCTTCGCGATGACGTGGAGACCGGTACCGCGACCATCATTCGCTGCGAGGGCGACAACCGCATCATACTGTCACCGGGCGCCAACCATGCGCTTGCGGGCGCGGACGTTGCCTGCGCGCTGAGGCGTCTGGTGGCCCATGAGCTCGACGGCGACGCCAGCGAGATTGCCCCGGCTGCCGGAAGCGTCTTTATCGCCCAGGGTGAATGTGACCTTGCAGCGACGGCCGAGGCGCTTGTTTGCGCTCATGGGCTGGGGTTCTATACGGTCTTTAATCCGGCGCCTGCTTGTGAGTTGCCTGCGGAGGTCTGGCCTGCGGTCGACTTGGTCTGCCCCAACGAGACCGAGTGCCAGGTGCTGACGGGCATTCTGCCCACGGATGATGCGAGTTGCGTCGCCGCGCTCAATGCGCTGCTCGACAAGGGCGCCGGAGCTGCGGTCATCACGCTGGGTGGTGCCGGCTCGGTTACGCTCGGTGATGACGGCGAGCTGCTGCGCATGCCGGCGCTTTCGAGCACGGTAGTCGATACCACGGCCGCCGGCGATACGTTTATTGGCGCGTTGGCGGCGGCTCGCCTAGAGGGCCTGCCGCTCTTTGAGTGCATGGCCGCGGGTGCTCGCGCCTCGGCAGTGACGGTGTCGCGCCTGGGCGCTCAGCAATCGATTCCCACGCGCGCCGAAGTTGAACATTGGTTTGGTTAAACGATAAAGACGGAGAAGCGGAGTAGAACAATGGCAATCAAGAAGCTGATCCTTGATCTGGATATGGGAGTGGACGATGCGATGGCGCTGGCCTATGCCATCGCGAGCCCCGAGGTGGAGCTCGTGGGCATCACCACGTGCTTTGGCAACGTGCGCGTCGAGCAATCGGCGCACAATTGCCTGGCGGTGCTCGATCTGCTGGGTCGCCCCGAGGTTCCGGTGTACCTGGGTGCCGACCGTCCTCTGCAGGCGACTGAGCCCTATACGCCGCCGGCGTCCACCGCGCTCATTCACGGCAAGAACGGCATCGGCGGCGCGAGCGTGCCCGCGTCGCCCTACGAGCCGGTGGGGGCGACCTCGGCCGACGGTAACGCTGCGGTCGATTATCTGATCGATGCCGCGCGCACCTATGGTCCCGATCTGATTTACGTGGCGACCGGCCCGCTCTCCAACCTGGCGCTCGCCCTGGAGCGCGATGCGGCGGCAATGATGTCCATCGGCCGCGTGGTCGTGATGGGCGGCGCTCTTACCGTGCCCGGTAACGTGAGCGCGGGCGCCGAGGCCAATATGGCGAGCGACCCCGAGGCAGCCGACGCGGTGCTGCGCTCGGGCCGCAAGCTCACTATGGTGGGTCTGGATGTGACGCATCGCGTGGTGCTCACGCGTCGCGACATTGCCGGTTGGACGGGCTCGGGCACCATGGCCGGTTGCGCGTTTGCGAGTATGGTGGAGCACTACATTGGCTCGTACGAGATGAACGCCCCCTACCTGGGTGGCTGCGCGCTGCACGATCCGCTGGCGGTTGCCGTGGCGATTGATCCCACGCTCGTGGGCGCGCTCGGCTGCAACCTGCGTGTTGATCTGCTGGGTGAGTACCGCGGTCGCACCATCTGCGATGAGCGCCGTCTGTCCGACCCCGACAAGAGCGCACTCGTGGCGCTGACCGTCGACGCCCCGCGCTTCCTGTCCGAGTTCAAGGCGCGCATGGCCCGCGTTCTGGGCTAAGTTGTCTTTTTGGGACGGGGCTTTTTTGACTGGTATGATTGGTGCGACCATTCGAACCAGCTAAAAGAGCCCCGTCCTAAATTGACTACCGAGAGGATCTGCCATGGAGCGCATCGCGAGTTTTTCCGTTGACCATCTGCTGCTTGAGCCCGGCGTGTATGTGAGCCGCATCGACCGCGATCCGGCGACCGGCGCCGCCGTCACCACGTTTGACCTGCGCCTGACCACGCCCAACAAGGAGCCGGTCATGAACACGGCCGAGTGCCACACCATCGAGCACCTGGGCGCGACGTTCCTTCGCAACCATGCCGAGTGGTCGAGCCGCATTGTCTACTTTGGCCCCATGGGCTGCCGCACGGGCTTTTACCTCGTCGTATTTGGTGAGCTGACGAGCGAGGAGATCCTGCCGCTCGTGCGTGAGCTGTTCGAGTTTGTTGCCGGCTTTGAGGGCGATGTCCCCGGAGCCGCTCCCGAGGAGTGCGGCAACTACCTGGACCAGAACCTTTCCATGGCAAACTGGCTTGCGCGCCGCTACCTCGACCGCGACCTGGCCGTTATCGACGAGAAGCACCTGCACTATCAGCAGGCATAAGGGCGTTATCGCCTAAAACGCGCGCATTGGGCGCCTTCGCTTATGCGGGGGCGCCTTTTTGCTGAGTGGTCGGGACGAGCGTTCAAAATCGCTCATGTTTGTTCTAGAATGTTTGTATAGTCACATTTACGAACAGGAGTGAACATGCATATCTACTCTGTCAACGATCCCGAGTTCAAATCCTATGGCAACGTCTGGGATAACGTTCCGTCCGAGCTCACGTCGCCCGTGCTCGATGCGCTCTCTGCCACGCCTATTCCCGAGGGCAGCAAGTACGTAGCAAGTGCGCCGGAGCTCGAGGGCGTCAAGGATGCCGATAAACTGGGCTTTCTCATGTTTGGTGGCCGCCCCTTCCAGCTGGGCTGGTGCAACGGCCACAATACGCGTCTCAACTGCCTGGAGTATCACCGCGCGAGTGAGTTCAACCTGGGCGCGCGCGACTTTATCCTGCTCGTGGCGCATCGCTGGGAGATCGAGGACGGCAAGCTCGACACCGCGTGCGTCAAGGCGTTCCGCGTGCCGGCGGGCAAGGTCGTCGAGGTCTTCAACACCACGCTCCACTACACGCCGTGCATGGTTGACGACGGTGGCTTCCAGGTGATGGTCGCGCTTCCCGCTGGCACCAACGGGCCGCGCCCCGAGGCCGCAGCCGACATGCCTGCCGCCGGCGACAGCTACTGCTACTGGAAGACCGACAAGTGGGTCCTCTGCCATGCTGACAGCCCCAAAGCTGCCGAGGGCGGCTACGTAGGCCTCACCGGCAAGAACCTCGACATCGCCTGCGACTAGAATCTTCTGTCTCGATCTGTAACACCTAGCGGGCTAAATCGTCTCTTCCTGTTACAGATTTAGACAAACCGTAGAGGGCCGCCCGAAAATCTCGATCTGTAACACCAGGCCCGGTTTTGGCGGCCTAACTGTTACAGATCGAGACAAGCCGGGCCCAAACCACCACAAAGGTGCCTGTCCCCATTGTGGTGGTTGGCTAGAGCTGGCTGCGCAGGTAGTCAGCCATATATGGTACGGCGAAGCGCACGTAACCGCGGCGCGCCTGCTCGATAACGCCGGCGTCGATGAGGCGCCGGCGATACTTTTGCGCATAGTCGGGTGTGACTGACATGCGCTTCGCAACATCAGAAATGCGAGACACGGCGTCTTTGTCATCAGTCATTGCGGAGAGAAACGCGACGTCTTGGTCCGATAACGCGGCGAGCGTCGTTTCACACACATCGTTTTCGAAATCGGCCTTTGACGCTTCGATTGCTCCGTCGACTTGCTCTGGCGTTACGTGTTCTCCTGCCTGGCAGCGATTGGCGATGTTATAGCCGATGAGTTGCAGCATATAGGGCGAGCCTTGGGTTGCGCGAGCGGCATGGAGGCGAAGGTCTCTTGG
>CAUDDU010000052.1 GCA_958448375.1 uncultured Collinsella sp. | reverse complement strand
GGGGCTTCAAGTGCGAGGACGCATTCAGGGGGAAACCCATCGGGCCCCTTCGTCCTCGGTCTTCAGGGATTAAAGCTGATGAAAAAAAGTGCGCTTCGCGCTTAATGTGGAGTGCGGCGAGGGCTTCTTGCGTCCTGCGGAGTGTGCCTAAAAGTAAACTGATGGCGGGCCCTGCGATGTCCGGTCTTCGGCGGATTACTGCTGGGGGAATATTGGTGCGCTTCGCTAGTTTTGGATGGGGTCTATCCCGGTGGCGCATTTGGCGCTTCTCGCCTTACGACTGTAGCGGCCGCGGTCCCGTTTTGGATCACGGCTGTTTTGTTGTGGGTCAAATATGAACGTTGTGTTAACGAGTCGGTGGACGGTGGTGTTTTTCGGTGAGCGGCGTATCCTTCCAACGGTTTATCTAGTGTGTCAGTTGAAAAGGAAGAGGGCGCTCGTCATTGTTTGAATGTGAACTGCCGTTTGACCACAAGACGTTGCATCTGGAGCTCGAGGATAAGAACTTCGCGGGTGTGATGGAAGGTCATCAAAACGAGTTTAAGACCACGAAATCGCAGGAAGAGCTGGTAGAGGAGTCGCTTGCCAACCCTTATGGCTCGCCGTCGCTCGAGGAGCTTTGTGCTGGCAAGAAGGATATCGTCATCATTAGCTCCGACCATACGCGTCCCGTTCCCTCGCGTGTGACGATGCCTATTCTGCTGCATCACATCCATTCCGCTGCGCCCGAGGCTCGCGTGCGCATTTTGGTTGCTACGGGTATGCATCGTCCGTCGACGCATGAGGAACTCGTCAACAAGTACGGCGAGGAGATCGTTGCCAACGAGGAAATCGTTATGCACGTCGCGACCGATGACAGCATGATGAAAAAGATCGGCACCCTGCCTTCTGGCGGCGAGTGCATCATCAACAAGATTGCTGCCGATTGCGATCTGCTGCTTGCCGAGGGCTTTATTGAGCCGCACTTCTTTGCCGGTTTCTCTGGTAGCCGCAAGTCCGTCCTGCCTGGCATCGCCAGCTACAAGACCATCATGTACAACCACAACGGTCAGTTTGTGAACGATTCCCATTCGCGTGCCGGCAACCTGTGCCACAACCACGTGAGCGAGGACATGTTTGCCGCTGCCGAGATGGCTCACCTTGCCTTTGTGCTCAACGTGGTGCTCAACGGCAAGCACGAGGTCATCGGCTCCTTTGCCGGCGACATCCACAAGGCGCACGAGGCTGGCTGCGAGTTCGTGAAGAGCCTTGCCGGCGTTGAGCCCGTCGAGTGCGAGATTGCCATTACCACCAACGGCGGCTACCCGCTCGACCAGAACATCTATCAGGCCGTGAAGGGCATGTGCTCTGCCGAGGCTACGCTTCCCGAGGGCGGCGTGATCATCGACGTCGCCGGCTGTGCCGACGGTCACGGTGGCGAGGGCTTCTATCACAACATCGCCGACAACGATCCGGCGGAGTTTGAGCGTGCCTGCATCGACCGTCCTAAGGACGAGACCCTGCCCGACCAGTGGACGAGCCAGATCTTTGCCCGCATCCTGGCGCATCACCCTGTGATCATGGTCACCGACCTGTGCGATCACCAGATGATCAAGGATATGCACATGACGCCGGTCAACACCCTCGATGAGGCGCTCAAGCTCGCCTTTGAGATGAAGGGTGCCGATGCCAAGGTGGCCGTCATTCCCGATGGCCTGGGCGTTGTCGTCGCACAGCACTAGTACGCGGCCTAAACGAATCGTTTATAACCGACAAGAAAGATAAGGTTTTATGCTTACCAAACTCCTCTGCGAATTCGGCGCAACGGCCCTCATGATCATCTTTGGCGTGGGCGTGCACTGCGATACCGTGCTTAAGGGTACCAAGTATCAGGGCTCCGGCCATATGTTTGCCATCACCACTTGGTCTTTTGGCATCTCGGTCTGCCTGTTTGTCTTTGGTGGCGCCGTGTGCATGAACCCGGCTATGGTGCTTGCCCAGTGCATCGTCGGTCTGGTGCCGTGGAGCAGCTGCATCCCCTTCATGATTGCCGATATGCTCGGCGGCTTTGCGGGTGCCGTGATCGCATGGTTGATGTATGCCGATGAGTTCAAGGCTTCCGATGGTGTCATCGATCCCATTGCTCAGCGCAACATCTTCTCGACCAACCCCACCACCGAGGGTACGAACTATGCCCGTAATTTCTTCTGCGAGGCTATCTGCACCTTTGTGTTCATCAGCGCCATCCTTGCTGCCGCCAGCCGCGCCGGCGAGAACGTTTTGATGCTCGCCATCTGTGTCGGTCTGATCGTTTGGGCCGTTGGCATGGGCATGGGCGGCATCACCGGCTTCGCCATGAACCAGGCTCGTGACCTTGGTCCTCGCATGGCCTATCAGGTGCTGCCGATCAAGAACAAGGCTGACAACAACTGGAAGTACGGCCTGCTTGTTCCTGGCATTGCTCCGTCTGTCGGTGCTATTGTGGCTGCACTGTTTGTGCATGGTTTCCTGGGTATGTTCTAGTCCAAGGCTACATAGTTGTCCGCCGTCCGCATGGGGTAACTTCCCAGCGCGTCCTCGGACATGCAAAAAGGCTCGCTGCGCACTTCGTGCGGCGAGCCTTTTTGCGTCCTGCGGAATGCGCTGGGAAGTTACCCCATGCGGACGGCTGCGGGGCCTTTGCTGCGTTCGTACAAGTAGCCCAACATATATATCTGAATTTGGATGGGAGGGGCTTGTTGCTGGTAGGGGCGTTGAAGCGCGAGTAACACTTTGGGATGTGCGGCGTCTTGAGTCGGAGCGGAACTTTAGAATGGGATCCGCACTTTGGGATGGGGCTCACGCTTTGGGAAGGGATAGTTACTTAGCTGAAGAGGGGTTTCATGGCTGATAGGTAGTCTTTGGCTACGTCGGCTTTGTCTGCTTGGAAGTTGTGCCAGGCCCACCATCGGACCATTCCTACGAAGCTTGAGGCTATGTGGTGTAGTAAGAAGCTGCGGTCCATGGTGCCGGCGGGGCCGTTTGGGTCGGTAGGGACGGTTTCGGCTGCTCGGGCCATGATGGTCTTGCGGAGGCTGTCGGCGAAGATGCGTGAGCCGGCGCCGGCTACGAGGGCGCGTACACCCTGACGACGATCCCAGAGGTTGTTGAGGATATGCTCGACCTGCACGAGTGGGTCATCGAGGGGCGTACCGTCATCGTCGAGGGCATGGGTGCAGATGTCGCGCACGAGCTCAGCGAGCAGGTCATCTTTGCTCTTGAAGAGGCCGTAGAACGTGGCTCGACCCACATGGGCGCGAGCGATGATGTCGCCGACGGTGATCTTGCCGTAGTCCTCCTCGCGAAGGAGCTCGGAGAATGCTGCGACGATCGCGGCGCGGCTTTTGGCCTTGCGGGCATCCATGGCTATGCGTCCGCGTCAACGAGCAGACAGCGGAGCGTCCCGGAGCAGCCCTCGTAGGGGCGCTTGCCGGCGCCGTAGCCGACGGCTTCGATGCGGTAGCGTGAGGGCAGTTGGTCGGATGTGCGCAGAGCGGTGACGATGGCGGCGCCCGTGGGCGTCACGAGCTCGCCAGCGACCGGTGCGGGCGTGAGGGCGATATTGCCCGCCTGGCACAGGTTGACGACAGCGGGGACGGGAATGGGCATAAGGCCGTGGGCGCAGCGAATGGTTCCGTGGCCTTCGGAGAGCGACTCGACCACGATGTCCTCAATACCTAGGTCATCGAGGCAGATGGCGACAGAGCAGACGTCGACGATGGAATCGACGGCGCCTACCTCGTGGAACATGACGGTCTCGGGCGTTTTGCCGTGGGCCTTTGCCTCGGCGGCGGCGAGCGCGGTAAAGATGGCGAGCGCACGACGCTTGGTGCCATCGCTTAGCTGCGAGCCGTCGATGATAGCGGTGACGTCCGCCAAAGAACGGTGGTGATGGTGGTGGGCGTGATGGTGACCCTCGTGGCCATGGCCGTGGGTCTCATGATCATGCTCATGGCAGTGCTCATGCTCGTCATGGTCATGATGGTGGTGCTCGTGCTCGTGCTCGTGCGTGTGCTCGGCAGCTGTTTCGTTGCCGTAGAGCCATGCCATGTCGTGGTCGTGGTTCTCGAGCTCTTCTGCCAGCTGAACGTCGAAATCGCAGGCGTCGATGCCATGCTTGTTTACGCGCGTCACGGAGATCGAAAAGCCGTCGACCGGCAGCGTGGCGAGCTGTTCGCGCAGGTGCTCCTCGCTGGCGCCCAGGTCGAGCAGGGCCGCGACGGTCATATCGCCGCTGATGCCCGAGGTGCCGTCGATGATAAGCGTATGCTGATGGTTGGACATGGAATGCTCCTTAACGGGCGCGGGATGTACCGGCGCTCAGATGATTGATAAGACTTGCCTGGTAGGCGGCACCAAAGCCGTTGTCGATATTGACGACCGAAACGCCACTGGCACAGGAGTTGAGCATGGCGAGCAGCGCGGCTACGCCACCAAAGCTCGCGCCGTAGCCCACGCTGGTGGGAACGGCAATGACCGGACAGCTCACCAGACCGCCGATAACGCTCGCCAGGGCGCCTTCCATGCCGGCGATGGCGATGACCACCTGCGCCTGGGCAAGTTCCTCGGCATGAGCGAGCAGGCGGTGCAGGCCGGCGACACCCACGTCGTAGAGGCGGTCGACCTCGTTGCCGTAGAACTCGGCCGTCAGTGCCGCCTCTTCGGCGACGGGCAGGTCGCTCGTGCCGGCGCAGGCGACGACAACGCGTCCGTTACCGGTGGGGGAGGGCTTGCCACCCACCAGGGCGAGCTGGGCGTTCGGGGCATATCCCAGGTCGATGTCGTTGCCGAGAAGCTCCGAGGTACGGGCTGCTTTTTCGCTGTCCAGGCGCGTGACCAGGATGCGCTCCTGACCGGCATCGCGCAGCGCTTCGATAATGGCGGCAATTTGCTCGGCGGTTTTACCGGCGCCGTAGACAACCTCGCCGGCTCCCTGGCGCACCCCGCGCGAAAGATCGAGCTGCGCAAAACCCAGATCGGCGGTTGGCGCCGTCTGGAGGCGCGTGAGGGCGACTGCCGGGGTGACTACTCCGCCGGCAACATCGCTCAGCAATTGCTCAAGATCTCGCTTATCCATATATGTTCCCTTCGACGGCGCAAAGTCTAGCACTCAAAGGGTATGTTTCCGAACACTAAGACAAAATTGTTCGGAAACTATAGGACAGACTGATTCTCTTGTTAGAAGGATCGACTAGTCGCGCAGGATGATGTCCATGGCGAGCATCAGGTTGCGCTCATCGATGGCAAACGGGGCGGCTTCGCGCGTCTTGGGCTTGGCGCAAAACGCGATGCCCGTGCCCGCGGCCTGAATCATGGGGATGTCGTTGGCGCCGTCACCGATCGCGACGGTGTGGGCCATGTCGACACCGCACTCAACCGCCCAATCCAGCAGCTGGATGAGCTTGGATTCCTTGGTCACGATGTCTGCCGCCAGCTTACCGGTGAGCTTGCCGTCCACGACCTCTAGGCGGTTAGCCAGGCAAAAATCGATGCCCGCGGCGGCCACGATCTTGTCGGCCACCTCATGGAAGCCGCCGCTTACCACGCCGACCTTCCAGCCCTTGCTGTGCGCTGAGCGCACAAGCTCCAGCGCGCCAGGAGTAAACGTCACGCGCTCAAAGGTACGCTCGAACACACTCTCGTCCAAGCCGGCAAGCAGCCCCACGCGCTCCTCGAGCGCCTGCTTAAAGTCCAGTTCGCCGCGCATGGCGCGCTCAGTGATCTTCGCCACTTGCTCGCCTACGCCGGCCTCCTCGCCCAACAGGTCGATGACCTCCTGGTTGATGAGCGTGGAGTCGATATCCATAACAATGAGCCGTGCAGTCATGACGGGCCTTTCCAAGTGCTGTTTTATTGGGGCATATTGTCGCACGTGACGCGTGCAGACGGGTGCCGCGACGCATCAATTGTTTCGTCTCCGTCAAGTCTTTGGGCAGGAGCCACTTTTCCGCGGCACATCGACACAGGTGCGATAAGATAGAACGCCATGTCTGGCTGCGCGGTTTACGCAGGCTGGGCAAATCTGTACGACGCCGCCCGGAACGACACGGGGCGGCACAGATCCATAAAGGAGGATCACTGGTATGAGCCAGACCCGTCCCATCGATGAGCATTCCATGCACACCCGTACCTGCGGCGAGCTTCGCTTCGAGAACGTGGGCGAAGAGGTCACCCTCACCGGTTGGGTGAGTCGTCGCCGCGACCACGGCGGCCTTATCTTCTGCGACCTTCGTGACCGCGAGGGCATCACGCAGCTCACCTTCGACCCCGAGCACTCCGACGGCGATGCCTTTAAGATCGCCGAGACCATGCGTCCCGAGTGGCCCATCAAGATCCACGGCGTCGTGCGCGCTCGTGGTGAGGAGACCACCAACACCAAGCTCGCGACCGGCGAGATCGAGGTCCTGACCGACCACGCCGAGGTGCTCAACACGTCCGTCACCCCGCCGTTCCAGATCGAGGACGGCATCGAGACGAGCGAGGACACCCGCCTGCGCTATCGCTATCTGGACCTCCGTCGTCCCGAGATGATGGCCAACCTCAAGCTGCGCTCCGACTTTACCTTTGCCATTCGGGAGGCGCTGCACAACCGTGAGTTCATGGAGGTCGAGACGCCCTCCCTGTTCAAGTCCACGCCCGAGGGCGCTCGCGACTTCATCGTTCCCAGCCGTATTCAGCCGGGTAACTTCTACGCCCTGCCGCAGTCCCCGCAGCTCCTGAAGCAGCTGCTCATGGTCGGTGGCGTCGAGCGCTACTACCAGGTTGCCAA
>CAUDDU010000051.1 GCA_958448375.1 uncultured Collinsella sp. | reverse complement strand
GACTTGCAGCGACGGACCTCAGGACGCTCTTACACCACGTCTGCGCGCGCGACCCCTACAACCCCCTAAAGCAGCCAACCTGACTGGTTTAAGGCGTATTGGAGCCAATTTTAATGAACATACTATAGGTTATGTTTATTATCTTCTTGAATGTAAATGCTATTCACTTAGCAACAGTACTCATATTTGGCATTTTTTGCCCACTGCCATATAACTAACACCCTATAGCAGACAAAAACAGCCCGCAGCCCATCGCTGCGGCCTGTTTGGAGTCCAAAAGAGGCGCTAAGCGCTGTAACCCATCGCCTGCAGAACAAACATGACGACCGTGAGCACCGTAATCACACCGATAGTCGCCCAAGTGAGCACATTCCACACGCGGCCGTTGCGGTTAGTGCCCATAATGTGACGGTCAGCGGCAATAACCACCTGGAACACCAGAACCACGGGCAGTAGCACGCCATTGATGACCTGCGAGGTCATCATAATCTGGAACAGATCGACGCCGGGCATAAGCACCAGCACGGCAGAGATACCGATGATGGCCGTAATGATGCCGCGATAGACCGGGGCCTCGTCCCAGCTGCGGTCGGCACCGCGCTCCCAGCCAAATGCCTCGCAGATAGCGCTCGACGTAACGCCCGGCAGCACGCAGGCAGCCAAGAAGCTCGCCGCGACCAGGCCCGAGGCAAACAGTACCGTGGACCACTGACCCGCAATAGGCTCCAGCGCACGGGCAGCATCGGCAGCATCGCTAATCTGAATGCCCGCCGGGAACAACACCGTACCGGTCGTGATGATAATAAAGCCGGCAATGACATCGGCGGCAAGCGAGCCGCTCACGGTATCGATGCGCTGCAGCACGATATCGTCCTCGCCCGCGTTCTTGTCGACCACGTTGTTCTGCGCCAAGAAAATCATCCACGGCGCGATGGTGGTACCGATCGTTGCGACCACGAGCGACACGTAGCTGGGGTCATTTTGAATGTTAGGCACGACCAGGTCGACCGCGACCTCACCCCAGTTGGGGCCAGCCATAAACGCGGCGACAATATAGGTCACGAAGACGCAGCTTACCAGCAGCAGAATCTTCTCGATGCGCTGGAAACTACCCGACATGGTAAGCATCCACACCAGCAGCGCCACCAACGGCACCGAGATGCTCGCCGGCACGCCAAAGAGAGCAAGGCCGCTGGCGATACCCGCAAACTCCGAAATGGTCACAGCCGTGTTGGCGATCAACAGCGCCGCCATAGCAAGTACACTCTTGCGCACGCCAAAGCGCTCGCGGATGAGCGATGCCAGGCCCTTGCCCGTGACGCAGCCGCAGCGCGCCGCGGTCTCCTGCGTCACGATGAGCAGCACAGTCATGACGGGAAGCATCCAGAGCATCTTGTAGCCATAGCTGGCGCCCGCACTGGAATACGTTGCAATGCCGCCGGCGTCATTGCCCGAAAGCGCCGCCAGCAGACCGGGGCCCATAGCGCCAAAGATGGCCGCGATGGTCAACTTTTGCTTGGTGCCCGACTTTTGCTTGGTATTTTGCACGCGACCACCTAGCCAATGACCGACATGGTGAGCAGCACCGCAGCGGCGCAGTACGCTACGCACGAGATCATGACGGCAATAACGTTCATGGCGGTGCCCGACGTGTTGAGGTCATGCTCGTCACGCCAGAACAGCACCATCAGGTAAATCACGGCGCTCATGTTGCCAACCAGGCAAATGATGGCAGCGATATTAAAGGACCCGGTAAAGAGTTGCTCCTCAAACATGGGCGCATCGGGGAACGCGGCGGTGCGCACCAGCTGGGCGCACAGGTAGGTCACGAGTGACAGAATCAGGCCCATGCCCGTGCTCTGGAAGAAGAACCCCAGATACGGCTTGGGCTCGTCGTCGTGACCGTCATACTCCAAGAAGTAGTTCTTGACGAACGACACCATGCGCGAGGCAGCAAGCAGCACGAGCGGCATGGCGCACATGGGGAACACCACCAGATGCGCGGAGCCGAGCGCCGTCCCCAGCACCGTTGCCATGATGCACGAGGCAATGCCCCACACGACAACCCAGTACTGGCGATGCACAAACCAGCTGAGCACGTTCGTCGAGTCGTCCGACGCGCTATCGCCCGAGCCGACACCGGCGATCTGCAGGTCCTCCTGATGCTCCTCGGCGATAACGTCCATGGCGTCGTCGAAGGTCACGATGCCCAGGATATGACGGTTCTCGTCGCAGACAGGGATGGCAACCAGGTCGTACTTGGTCATCTCGTCCGTCACGTCTTCCTGGTCCTCGTCGGGCGACACGTAGACCAGGTCGCGATAGGCGAGCTGACCCAGCGTGGCATCGCGGTCGGCCACGATCAACGTGCGCAGCGAGAGCACGCCGGTGAGCATGCCGCTCGGATCCTCGGTATAGACGTAATAGACACTCTCGAAGTCCTCATCGAGTTTGCGAATCGCCTCGATGGCATCGCCGACCGTCGCCGTGGCGGGCAGCGAGACAAACTCCGAGGTCATGATGCGGCCGGCGGTGTTGTCCTCATAGCCCAGCAGGTTACGAATCGCCTTCTCCTCCTTGACGCCCATCAGGCGCAGGAGCTTCTCGGCCTTCTCGTAATCGAGCTCGTCGATCAGGTCGGCGGCGTCGTCCGGGTCCATCATGGCCAGCATCGACGATGCGTCCGTGTCGGACAGGCCCTCGAGCATCTCGGTCATAAGCTCGTCGTCATCGAACTCCGAGATGGCCTCGGCGGCCTGGGCAGTATCGAGCTGTGCAAACACCTGCGCACGCAGGCGCGGGTCGAGCTGCTCGATAATGTCGGCGATGTCGGCAGGGTGCAGCTCGCCGAGCGTCTTATGCGACACCGAGAGTTGAATGTTCTTGGTCGAGCGATCGAGCAGGTCCATGTAGGACCAAGCGATGATGTCCTCACTGAGCGGCTTGCCCAGGTGCTTCATAAAGCCTTCGACGATATGCTCGAGTGCGGGGCTGATCGCGCGTAGCAGACCGCGGGCGCCCACTTCGGCGCCCAGCAGGCGCAGCTGATTTTCGCCCGACATGGAAAACTTGATGTCGTTTACGCGCACGACTTTCATGCCCTGCGTGTCGACAATCTGCTTGTTGAGCACGTCGCGGGCAAGCAAGAGTTCGGTCGGCTGCAGGTACGAAAAACGGATTTCGGTGGCCGACGTCTTAAGGTGTACACCCGTCTCGTCGATACGGTCGACCCATTTGCGCCAGCTGATCATAAACGGCGTCTTGCCGGGACCGCGGAACGCGAGCGACGTCACGTGCGGAAAAACTTCGCCGGTAGCAATACCAAAATCGTTCACCACGCCGAGCTTTTCTCCATCGACGTCCAAGACCGGCAATTTGAGCATCTCACTCAGATAATTCAATGGTGCTCCCCATCATTATTCCTCCGGACGCGGCCGCATGTGCGACGTCCGGGGGCTTCTGGATATGTATACGCATGCGCGGGCGGCACGCCGCTCGACGCTTACACCCCGTGCATGCGCAAAAAGCACCTGCATGGGGTCATCGACTGTATGGTCGAGGTTTGGATTTCACCTGTAACCTTTCTCTTGACCCTCATTAACCGCAGTAACTATAGCATCAGCATCGCCCTGCGGCATCGAATTTATGCGCTGCACATTGCAGGCATACCAAACGCTGACGCATCCGTGACATAGTCATTGGGGACGTTCTTAAATGACTACCCAATGACTACTCTGTGGTATCTTCGTCCTCGGCAAGCTGGGGGAACACGGCGTCCTTGGGCATGGTGACCTTCGTCAGCGAGGTGAGCTTTTTGCTCAGCGACGTGTCCGTCTTGACCAGGTCGCTGAGCGTCACGATCTTGTAGCCGTCGGCAATGAGGCCGTCGATAATCTGCGGCAGCGCCTCGAGCATCTGCTCGGCGCATTCGTCTCTATCGGTGAGCAGCACGATATTGCCCGGCGTCACCGAATCGAGCACCGTCGAGACTTGCTCGTCGGCACCGTTGAGCAGCCAGTCGCCCGAGTCAATATTCCACGAGACCACGGCGGAGACCAGGTCCATCGCATCAATCCAGTTTTGCTCGTCAAAGGCAGCGTAGGGAGCACGCAGTAGCATCGTCTTCACGCCGGTCGCCGACTTAATCGCATCGGTGCCTTTCGTGATCTGCTCGCGTACCGCCTCACGGTCCTGGTCCTTGAGCGAATCGTCGCTGTAGCTGTTGGATCCGATCTCGCACCCGGCATCGACAATCGCCTTGGCCGTGGCAGGAGAGGCCTCGACCGCATCGCCCGAAAGGAAGAACGTCGCGGTGACGCCCTTTTCCTTGAGCACCTGCAAGATCTGCTTGGTAGCGCCGCTCGGACCCTCGTCAAACGTCAGCGCCACATACTTTTCGTTACCCTTGGGCGCCACGCTGGCGCACGCAACGACGCAATCGGTGGCGGGCACAACCTCGCCGCGGTCTTGCGTCTTGCCCGACTGCTCACCGACCCACACCTCGGAGCGGCCCTGGACACCCCACGTCTGCACATACTCGATAGCGCCCGTACCCTCGACCTTGAGCTTGGGCTCGATAACCGTAGCCTGAACCTCGTGCTTCTCGTAGGTGTTACGGCCATCCTTGACCGTCACCTTCTCGCCGCCCTCAAGCTCGCGGCTGTCCCATTTGCCCTGCTTCACGCGCTTGCCGTCGACCTTCACCGACAGCTTTTCGCCCCCATGGCGCTTGAGCACGCTGTCATCGACGGCCAGCAGGTCGCCTGCGTCGTAGGTGTCAGTCAACTCCTGGTCGTCGATGAGATTCTGCAGCGTAGAGCCCACACGCACCGCGGTCTTCTGGCCGTTGAGCTCCACGTCCACACTGCGGTTGACGTAGCCCACGACGGCAGCGATAAACAGCACGAGCGCACAACCCACGGCAATGAGCGCATAGGGCAGGCGAGACGAACGACGGGGTGTGCGGCTGTTGCCGATGCGCGCGCTGCGATCGCTAAAGCCGCGGCTATGGTTGAGATACATCGCGCCGGGCTTACGGTGACGCTTGCGCTGACCGCTGGGCAGCTGCCCCAGGTCGCGGCGCGCCGTCGGACGCGCACCCGAACGCCCGTTTAAGTTGGATCCGTTTTGGCGCATGTGCCCTCCCCCATAAACACAGCAAGCCGGAGCAACAGGTCTCCGGCTTGCCTCCCATCATTTGGTACGTCGCTATTTTGTAGCTTTTGACGAGCCTCCGCTCGCCTTTTGGTATTCGTCCTTAAAGGCCTTGAACATGCCGCGCGTCTTGCCGAGCTGCTTGCCCAGTGCGCGACTGCCCTTGTCCACGGCAACCGATCCCTTGTCGTCGAGCACCTTGGCGCCCTTTTTGACCTTGTCGCCCACCACGACGCTGGCCTCGGCGGCCTTGGCAGCCGCACCGCCCGAATACCCGAGCGACTTGACCTCGTCCGAAACAATCATCGCGCCGTCCGCATAGCCGCGCAGCATCGTCGGCGGCACCTGCGCGTCACCAACCAAAACACTCGAAGCAGCACCGGCGGTCACATAGAATGCCTGCACGATGCCCGAGCGTGGCTTGAACTCAACGTCCGAGCAATAGCCCACGACGTCGCCTGATTCCGTGCGCACGTCCATACCGACCCAGATGATGCAATCGTCCAGGTTGATGTCGAGGCGCTTGGCAGCGGCGGCATCGTACGTGTCCTTGACGTCATCGACCGCAATGGCGCCCTCGTAGACACCAATGGCGTCGAGCGCTACGAATCGGTCGGGGCGCTCGATCATGCCCGCGATATCAGACTGGCGGACCATAAAGCCGACCACGCGCGTACCGCCCGGGGTAAAGACCGGAAAGTGAATCTTTCCGAGCTTTTTAGGGCTGCGCGGCGTGCCGTCCTTTTTGATGCGCTTGTCCTCGGTAGGCTTGCGATAGATCTTGGCGCCGACAAAATCCCCGGCGCGCATTATGCCTCGGTCGAGGGCTCCGCAGCCTCGGTATCAGCCTCGACGGCGTTCTCGACCACGACGTCGGCGGCGGGCGTCACGTTGCCACCCGAGATGGCATCGTTGAGCTGCTCGCGCAGCTGGTCCATGCGCTCGCGGGCCAGATCGACCTTGGCGCGCAGGTCATCGGTCTTGGCGTCGACCATCGGGCCAAAGTCATTCACCGCAGCACGGGCCTCCTCGGCGCTGTGCTCGTAGGTGTCGCGCATATTGTCCCAGGCGTCGTTGGCGATATCGGCAGCCATGGCGCGGGTCTCGGCGCCCGAGCGCGGGGCCAGAGCAACGCCGACAATAGCGCCGGCAGCGGCACCAAAAAGTGCGCCGGAGACAAAGCTGAAAGTCTTACCCATGATCATTCCTCTCCTGCGGGCACGTCGGTGCCCACCGTTTGAATGCTGTCCATTATACCCGCAGCGCATCACTTGCCGCTCCGCTCATCTGCGTACGGCAAAGGCGCAGGTACGTGATGGTGATAAACGCGTAGGCCTACTCCTGGGGCATAGCCGGCATGGTCACCGTGGCACCCGGGTCCTCGCCGGCGCCGTCCACGAGCGGCAGACCGCCCTCATGCGCAGGTCCTGCCGGAACCGTCGCCGCACCGCCAAAGACGGCAGCGGAGGCCTCGTGGTTCTCGGCAACCGCGCCCTCGGTATCAATCGCCACCTGGGGCTCGTCGTCAAAGTTGGGGACGCCCTGGGGCTCGGTGGGAACGGGCTCGGCGGTCGCATCGGCAACGGGCTCGGCGTCAACCGGCACATCGCCCTCGTCAAAGCCCTCGTCCTCGGCAGCATCTTCGCCGTTCGCAGCGGCGACGGCCTCGTGAGGATCCTTGCCCTCGGCCTCGGC
>CAUDDU010000050.1 GCA_958448375.1 uncultured Collinsella sp. | reverse complement strand
GTAACTATTGGTGGAGGCGCGGAGAATCGAACTCCGGTCCACGAAAGCCCCCTGATTGGCATCTCCAAGCTCAGTCGCTGGTTTAGTCTCGGACGCTTTGCGCGCAGCGACACGCTCGCGGCGTCCTAACCGGTTCGGTCTTAGCCTGCACCATACCGATTACGTGCGCAGGAGCATTCCCCTAAAATGACGTCGCGCCGGTGTCGGGGAAATCACCGGGTTGACGCGCCGCTATAAACTAAGCAGCGAGAGCCATAGGCTCAAAAGAAGAGTTGTTGTCAATTCAATTTGACGGTACCCCTGTTTAACGAGGCGAGGAGACCTCGGCTTGCTTCCTCTCTCAGAGCTATCGTGTCGAAACCAGTCGCCCCCGAATGTTGGGAAAGTCTGGATGGTATCGGGTCTGCAAACACCCGATAACCGTCGACTTTTCAAGGAACACGCGGGGTGAACCCCGCTTGTGGATAGCTATCTTACCACGTTCTAAAGGCAGACAGCTGTTCTATGCACGAGCTGTGAAGACCCCAATGTGCGCCGCACTTCGCACTTTTGTTACCGATCGCGTCACGTATATTTTCGCCAAGCAAAATTGACCCGTCGAAAGGACCGTTATGGATACCAAACAGCAACTCGTCAATGCCCTCGCAGGCCTGGGTTCAACCATTACCGAAGCTATGGATGTCATCGAAGGCTTTGTCCCCTGTGGACATCCCGCCCTCACGGTATCGAACGCACTCGTCGCGCTGGACGCTGACGATGATGCAGCTCTCGCCCAGCAGCTTGAGACCGTCGAGGGCTTTATCGACCACGTGAGTGAGAACCGCGGCGTGGCCGCCTACCACGGCATCGAGGTCGAGCTCGCGGGTCCCAAAGCCGATCTGCTCGCAGCAATCCGCGAGGTAGGCGCCCTTATGCAGACCGCAGGCGTCAAGAACACCCAGGTCAACGAGTGGGTCTACCGCAGTCTGGCAGCACTCGACAGCTCCGACGAAAAGGCAGCCGAAAAGCTCGCAGAAAGTCCCGCCATTAAGGCCGAGCTTTTGTAAATAGCAGACGCGGGCCCCTTGGCGCATCGTCGTCCAAGAGGCCCGCAAACAGTTCGCGTCAACCGATAGCCGCGCCGCCGCGTTCGGCCAAAGCAAGAATCGGCATCATTTGACGAGGTGTCTTTGCTGCAAGATCGGCATGTTCGAGCAGCTTGCGATCGTTGGTTACCAAGTAATCGACCTGCGCGCGTTTGCATGCGGCGAGTACCAAGTTGTCCTCGTAATCGCGATGGAGCGTCAGATATTTGTCAGCTAGCCACAGATCGGATGCATCAGCGCCCACGGCCGTGGCGCTTTCGGTCATGTTCCGAACAAACGCCAACGCCGCATCGCCAATTGCGCGGGCAGATGCCTCGTCGAGCGCTCCCCCGCTGGCAAGAACGCTACGCTTCAACTCGTGTTGGACAACGTACAGCACGCCCTTGGCGATATGCACCGGAAAGAACAGCAATGCCCCCGCCTCCGTCGCCTGCCCAATAAACGCACGCGCGGCAAGCGACTCGGCATGGTCGACGCAAAACGAATCAACCCATACGTTGGCATCCACCATGATCTTGAGAGGCGCCCCACTCACTGAATCATCCCCTTTTGGCGATAATGCTCATCCATGGCTTCGGAATAGATTGTGTCCCAATCGCGATCGTCGGATACGGGCGACGTAGCGATGCCCAAATCTGCATAAAGCCGGTCGGCCGCTGCCCACGACGCGGCGAACGGAGTATCGGGCGCGACGACCTGCTTCCGGTCGTCGACGGCCGCAAGCACTTCCTCACACTGCCCGCCACCCTGCGCGACCTTGGCCACCACCTTTTTGATGAGCTCGGGCAGTGACCCGCCCGAAAGCCGCAGCGCCTCCTCGGCACGGTTCTTGACCTGGCGATCCACACGAACGTTCACCTGCGCCATGCTGCCAACGGTAGCCATCTCAACCTCACCTTCAGCGTTTGCTAGCAGTGCTAGCACGAGCATATATCCGAGCTAACATCTCGTCAAACAAAAGAAGGCCTGCACCCTGGCGGCTGCGGTGCCGCCCGAATGCAGGCCATATACTCAATCGAAAACGCTAACGCAGGTACGCCTTTGCGTTGCCCAGGCTGTAGGCAATCGTCGAGCCGTTGTGCAGCAGCGACGATGCCTGCGGGGTAATCGCGCCGGTAATACCCAATGCCAACAGCGCCGAGTTGGTGAGCATCACCTTGGAATACGAACTCATCAGACGATCAATGAGGCCCTGGCTCATGCGGCGCAGACGCACGATCGCGGCCAGATCCGTATCGGTCAGGATGATATCGGCGACCTCCTTGGCGATGTCGCTTCCGCCACCCATGGCCAAGCCCACGTCGGCCAAACCGAGCGCCGGTGAATCGTTGACGCCGTCGCCCACCATGGCAACGTGGCGCCCCTCGCGCTTAATCCGCTCCACATACGCGTACTTGTCCTCGGGCAGCAGCTCGGCCTTAAACTCGTCGACTCCCGCCTCGCGCGCAATGCGCTCGGCCGTGCGCTCCGAGTCGCCCGTGAGCATGACCACGTGCTTAACGCCCAGCGCATGCAGGTCGGCGATGGCCTCGCGGACCCCGGGCTTGAGCGGATCCTCGATACCGAGCACGCCCACAACGGTACCATCGACCGCCAGATACAGCGGCGACAGGCCCTGCATCTGGGACTCGATTTGCTCCTTAATGTCGGACTCGAGCTGCGCGCCCTCATCGTCGAATACAAAGTGCGCGGAACCGATGATGGCGCGACGTCCTTCGATGGACGAAGCGATGCCGTGCGCCACGATGTACTCGACGGCAGCATGGCGCTCGCGGTGCTCGAGCCCGCGCTCGCGTGCCGCATTGACCACGGCGCGCGCCACCGGATGCGGGAAATGCTCCTCAAGGCAAGCGGAAAGGCGCAGGACCTCGTCCTCGCTCCAGCCATCGGTGGTGAGCACGCAGGCAAGACGCGGCTGCGCCTCGGTGAGCGTGCCGGTCTTATCAAACACAATGGTGTCGGCCTTGGCAAACGACTCAAAGTACTTGGCGCCCTTGACCATCACGCCCATCTTGGCGGCATCGCTCATGGCAGTCATGACGGCGACGGAACCCGTGAGCTTGAGTGCACACGAGTAGTCGACCATCAGTGCCGCCGAGGTCTTGATGAGGCTGCGGGTGGTAAGCGCGACCAGGCCCGCGAGCAGGAAGTTCCACGGGACGATCTTGTTGGCGAGGTCCTCCATGTGCGACTGGCCCTCGGACTTGAGCGAGTCGGCCGTCTGCACGAGCGAGACAATCGAACGCAACTTGGTCTGAGCCGTGTTAGCGCGCACGCGCACCAAGATGCCGCCGTCTTCCACGACGGTACCGGCGAACACGTCGTCGCCCACGCTGCGCTCGACGGCCAGCGGCTCGCCGGTCAGGGTCGCCTGGTTGACCATAGCGCTCCCCTGCTCGACAACACCGTCGATGCAAATGGACATGCCGGTGCGCACGGCGACCAAATCGCCGGGTTCAAGCTCGGTGGCGGCAACGCTTACCTCGGTGTCGCCGACGACTTTTTGCGCCTTGTCGGGCACATCGAGCAGCGAGTTGATGAGCTCGTTTTCGCTCATAGCGCGGGTGTAGTCCTCGAGCAGCTCGCCCACGTTGAGCAGGAACATCGTCTGGCCCGCGGTGTCGACATCACGCTTGACGAACGAAATGCCGATGGCCGAAGCGTCGAGCACAGGAACGGTCAGGCGTGGCTGCGCCAGCTCATGAAGGGCAGCGCGCAAAAATGCCATGTAACCGGCCACGACAAACACCGCACGCAGCGGCGTCGGCAAGAACCAGCGACGTGCGTAATGGGCGCCGACGAGTGTCGCCAGGTCCATAACGAGTTTGTGCTTGCGCGGCTCGAGTTGCATCACGTAGCCCGACTTGGCATCGGCGATAGCTTGAGCATCGAGTGCGCCCAAGGCGTCGAGCACGCTCGCGCGGCGCGGCTCGTCGTACTCCAGCGCCATCTGGCCAATACGGCCATAAACGCGCACCTTGTGCACGCCGTCGATATCGCCGCTGAGCTTAAGAAGTGCGTCGAGATCGCTCTCTGGCACAGGACCCGCCAATTGAAGACGGGTCCTGCCAGGGATCTCGCTAATAATCGAGAATCTCATAATTTGTGCCTGAGAGCGTTACTCGGCTGCCTCGTCAGCAGCGGCCTCGCTCTGGGTGATGTAAGCAGCCTCGGCAACCATGTCGTCGACATTAGCCTTGGCCTGCTCGACCATGTCCTGGTAGCCGTTCTTGATGCGCATGCCGCACGCGATACCCTGCACGCAGGCATTCTTTACCGGAGCGCTGGTAAGCAGCTTGATGCCGGCCGTGCCAAGCAGAAAACCGCCACCGACAAGCAGGGTGTTAAAAGTCGACTTCTTCATGTTGCTTCTCCCTTTTGCCGCACAAGCGCGGCATGGTGCCTTAGCACCCGAGTTCATTAGTTTGCTCGAGCACGCTTTTGAGACTAGTTTAGTCGAACTATTATGGTCAACCAAAGTTAACCTTTGGAAATCTTGGTCCCCTTTCCTACAGCTGCCAGGCAGCCGCTTCCTTTTGCAGTGCGACCATGCGGGCAAATTCTCCGCCTGCCGCCTTAAGCTGCGCCGGAGTGCCCTGCTCGGCAACCACACCATCCTTGAGCACAACGATTTTGTCGGCATTTTCCACCGTACGCATACGGTGGGCAATAACGATAACCGTCTTACCTGCAAGCAGACGGGAGAGTGCCTGTTGTACCACGGTCTCGTTCTCCACATCCAAGCTCGCCGTCGCCTCGTCCAACAGCACGATAGGCGCGTCTTTGAGCAGCGCGCGGGCGATAGAGATGCGCTGGCGCTCGCCACCGGAGAGTTTGGAGCCGTTCTCGCCGATCATGGTGTCGTAGCCCTGCGGCATGCGGTTCACGAACTCGTCGCAGTTGGCGGCACGCGCGGCCGCAAGCACTTCCTCATCGGTGGCATCACGACGCCCGAGGCGAATGTTTCCCATCACCGTGTCGTCAAAGAGCAGCACGTTTTGGAACACGATGGCGTAGTCGCGCAGCAGCACCTCGGGATCAACGCTCGCAACATCCACGCCACCCACGGTAACCTTGCCCGCGGTGGCATCCCAAAAGCGCGCGGCCAGGCGGCTCACCGTAGACTTACCGGAACCCGAAGGACCGACCAGCGCCGTGACCTCGCCTTCCTTGGCGGTAAAGCTCACATCGGTAAGAACTTTCTCGCCGGCGCGGCCGTCCTCGCCCGCGCCATAGCCAAATGCCACGTGATCGAACACCACATCGTGGCCCACGGGCTCAAATTTCTCGCTGCCCCGCGCCACGGGCTCTTCCATGATGGAACGCATGCGCTTGGCAGACGACTCGGCGACAAACAGCTCGGACATTAACATTAACGCTTGGTCAAAGGGTGCATAGATACGGCTCACCATAAGCAGGAAGGCAAACAGCACCAAAAAGTCGACCTGCCCGGAGGCGACCATCGCGGCACCCGTGACCAGCGTGGTGGCAATGCCCAGACGCAGGATGGCAAAGGCGGAGTTAACCAAAAGCCCGTTAACGAGCTCGCCCTTGGTGGTCTCACGCTCCTCAGCATCGATCACGGCGTTGAGTCCCTCAAGATAATGGGCCTCCTGGTTGGTGGCGCGGATCTCGCGAACGCAGTCGAGCGTCTCTTGAATTGCCTCGGTAACCTTGACCTTCTCGGCACGCACGCGATCGAACACCGGAGTCATGGGGCCGCGTGTTAGATACAGCACGGCAAAGGCCACGGGAACGCTCCAAAACGCCGCGATCGCCAGCTGCCAGCAAAAGAACAGCGACGCCACGAACACAATGGCGCTTGCGATGATGGCACCCCAAAGCTCTCCCAGCACGTGGCTGTAGGCGTGCTCCATGGCCTGGACGTCGCCCATGATGGTCTCGGTTAAATCGGCCAGATCACGACGACCAAAAAACGACAGCGGCAGTTTGCGCAAGCGCTCGGCAATCTCCATGCGCTGCTTGCCGCACTCCTCGTAGAAGATGCAGTAGGTGTAGTAATACTGCTGCCAGTTAGAGGCAAAGAGCAACACGAAAAAGACCACGAGGCCGCCCACGATCGGCAGGGTATCCGGCAGGTCGGCGCCGGTGGCGAGATGCTCGACAAAACCGGCCATGACCAGGAATAAAAAGCCCATGCCGGCCATGGTAATGAGATTGGTGAGCGTGGTCCAGAAAATGCCGCGTTTTACTCCGGCGACGCCTTTATCGGATAGGAAATACTTCTTTTGGAATGAGGCGAACATTTAGGCCTCGCCTCCCTTCGTGACGGCGGCATCCGCGGTCGCTGCAGTGATTTTCCAGCTCGCGGCCTGTTCGTATTCGGCCCACATCCTGGCATACAGGCCCTCTTGGGACAGCAACTCGGCATGGGTACCCGACTCCTGTACGCTGCCCTGGTTGAGCACCACGATTTGGTCTGCGCCCACTACAGTCGAGAGTCGGTGCGCAATCATAATGACCGTGCGGCCCGCCGCCAGCTTGCTAAAGGCGCGCTGGATGAGCGCCTCGTTCTCGGGATCGGCAAACGCCGTGGCCTCATCGAGCACCACGATAGGCGCGTCTTTAAGGATCGCGCGGGCGAGTGCCACGCGTTGGACCTCGCCGCCCGAAAGATATGCTCCGCCGGCGCCGAGCATGGTATTGATGCCCTGTGGGAGCTTGGCCACAATGTCATCGCATTGAGCTGCGGAGAGGGCCGCACGCACTTCGTCGTCAGTGGCCGTAGGCTTGGAGGCGCGCACGTTATCGGCAAGTGT
>CAUDDU010000049.1 GCA_958448375.1 uncultured Collinsella sp. | reverse complement strand
TGGGCGACCTTCTTGGGGTCGAGGGCGCCGTGGCTCTTGATGCCGCTCTTAAGGTCGGTGCCGCGCAGGTACTCCATGACGATGTAATAGGTGTCGCCGTCCTTGCCCCAATCGTAGACGCCCACGATATAGGGGGAGGAGAGACCGGCTGCTGCCTGGGCCTCCTGCTTAAAGCGTGCGGCGAAGGTTGCGTCGCCGGCATACTGCGGCAGCATGATCTTGACGGCGACCGTGCGGTCGAGGACCTGGTCCTGTGCACGGTAGACGGTCGCCATGCCGCCCGTTCCCACCTTATCCTTGAGGAGGTATCTTCCCCCGAGGACCCTCTGTTCCATTCCTGCTCCTAACATAACTATTCGCTCAACGATGTGTGTAGTACCTACGATGTGGCCGCTGGGGCCGTGTGGCGCGTTGCCGCTAACTCTTCGGCCGCGGCGCGCCTCGGGTGTCCGATTCGATCATGGGCATCACGCTCCCTGTGCGGCAAGCGCCGCGGTCAGGACGATACCGGCGATCTTGGCGGCCTTGACGTCATGCTTGTCGAAATCCTCCAAGGCCACCGAGATGGCGACCGTGGGTGAATCGTAAGGTGCAAAGCCAACGAACATAGAGTTGACGTTGGTGCCGCCGGTCTCGGCCGAGCCGGTCTTGCCGGCGACCTTGACGCCGGGGATCTGGGCATCGGTGCCGGTGCCGGACTGGACGACGGCAAGCATGGCCTGCTTGACCTGGTCGGCCGTGGCGGAGCTGACGGCCTGCCCCAGCGAGCGGGACTGCGTGGTCTTGACCACGGTTCCGTCCGGGGCAAGTACCTGGGCTACAAAGTACGGGTCCATGACCACGCCACTGTTGGCGATGGCGGCGGCAATCACGGCGTTTTGCATGACGGTGGTCTGCGGGCCGGGCGTGTGGTCCATGCCGACAGGCTGGCCGGCGCCGGCCCAGGCGGTCTCCCACTCGGTCATGAGCGACGGGTCGGCCATGATGGAGGCCGCGGAGGTCAGGTCCTGGCCGAGCTTTTGGCCGTAGCCAAAGGCGTTGGCAAACTGTACGAGCGTGTTTGCGCCAACTTCGTTTGCCACCTGGCCAAAGACGACGTTGGAGGACACGGCAAAGGCCTGCTGCAGGCTGATGGTGCCGTAGCTCTCGTTGGCATAGTTGGTGACCGGTGCGTTGCCGATGTCCATGGAGCCGGGCGCCTGGTAGGTGCTGGTAAGGCTGGCGGTACCGGTCTCGAGTGCCGCGGAAAGCGTAACGACCTTAAACGTTGAGCCCGGCGTGTACAGCGCGTCCATGGCGCGATTGTACATGGAGCCGTCCTCGCCGCCGCCCGTCTGCAGCAGGGCATCGATGTTGGTGTTGTCGTAGGTGGGCGAGCTGGCACATGCGAGCACCGCGCCGGTACGCGGGTCGATGACCACTACAGCGCCCTTAAAGCCCTTGAGCGCCTGCTCAGCAGCCGTCTGGATGCGCGAGTCGATGGTGAGCTTGGCGGTGTTGCCCGGCTGGGTCTGGCCCGCGAGCGACGCGATGGCGTTGTTCCAGCTAGAGTAGTCCTTAGAACCGGTGAGCGTGTCGTTCATGACGCTCTCGATGGCGGTGGTGCCATACTGCTGGCTCACGTAGCCAACCACGTGCGCTGCCAGGTTACCGTTGGGGTAGGAGCGTACGTAGGTGCCGTCCTCCTGCTGCAGCGACTCGGCCAGCGTCACGCCGTCGGACGTGATGATGGAGCCGCGCTGGATGTACTTGGAGCGGGCGATGGTGTGGTTGTTGGTCGGCATGTCCTGATAGTCCTTGGCCTTAATGACCTGGACATAGGTGAGGTTGCCGATAAGGATGGCGAACAGCGCCGTAAAGGCGAGCACCGCACGGGTTAGACGGTTGGCGAGCGCCACGCGACCGAGCACACCGGATTCAGGCGTGTCGAGCAGGCGACGGCGCATGCGCGAGCCGACGGAATGGCTGCCGCTGCCGTAGGAAGACGAGGTGGCAAAGCGCGAGCCCGTCGGGGCGGCGGCAGATGCGACCTGATCATCGGTGATGGCGGCCATGGTGCCGGTGCCGGTAAGCTCGGCCTCGCGTCCGGTCGCCTCGTCACCGGCACGTAGCAGGAGTGCGACGATGATAAAGCTTGCCAGCAGCGAGGAGCCGCCCTGGCTCATAAAGGGCAGGGTGACGCCGGTCAGCGGGATCAGGCGGGTTACGCCGCCAACGATCAAGAAGGCCTGGAAGCTGATGGCTGCCGTAAGACCGGTGGCGCTAAAGGCGGCAAGGTCGGACTTTGCGCGGGCAGCTGTGGTCAGGCCACGCACGGCAAAGAGCATAAACAGGATGAGCACGGCGCCGCCGCCCAAAAGGCCCATCTCCTCGCCGATAGCCGAGAAGATAAAGTCGGACTCGACGACAGGGATGTTGTTGGCCATGCCGTTGCCGATGCCAACGCCGACCAGACCGCCGTCGGCAAGCGAGAAGAGCGACTGGACGATCTGGTAGCCCTGGCCCTGGGCGTCCTTAAACGGATCGACCCAAACCTGGAAACGCACCTGAACGTGCGACAGGAACTTGTAGGCGCCCACGGCTCCAACGGCTAAGAGCGCAAGGCCGATAACGACATACGAAAAGCGCCCCGTGGCAACGTAGAGCATCAGCAAGAAGATGGTGTAGAACAGCACGGCCGAACCCAAGTCGCGTTCGAAGACGACGACGAGCAGGCACACACCCCACACGGCAAACAGCGGCAGCAGCAGTCGCAGGCGAGGGATCTTAAAGCCCAGGATCTTGCGGTTGGAGATGGAGAGTAGCTCGCGGTTCTCGGCCAGGTACCCGGCCAGGAACAGCACGATAAAGACCTTGGCGAACTCGCCAGGCTGGATGGTAAAGCCCGCGATGCGAATCCACAGCTTGGAGCCCGAGATCGTGGTGCCGATAAAGATAGGCAGCATCAGCAGAATGATGCCGATGATGCCAAAGGTGTACTTGTAGCGCATGACCACGTCGAGGTTTTTGACTAGTGCGAGCGTTCCCACCATGAGCGCCACCGAGACAAACAGGATGATGAGCTGTGAGATGGCGAGAGCGGGGGCGAGACGCGTCACGAACGTGATGCCGATGCCCGAAAGTATAAATACGATGGGCAGGATGGCGGGGTCGGCACCGGGCGCCAAGATGCGCACGGCAATGTGGGCCGCGGCAAAGGCGGCAAAGAGGCCGATCGGTACGGCGAGCGTCTCAAAGGAGATGGCAGCGCCCGCGGTGAGGACGTACATCGCATACAGCAGGATGACGGGGAACGCCGAGGCGATGAGCAAGAGCAGCTCGGTGTTGCGGCGACTCATAAGCGGCACTCCCTTTCTAATTCTTATCGGAGGCTTCGGCCTCGGCGGACTGTTCGGCGGTTTTCTCGGAATCTGATTCGGAGGTCGATCCCTGATTGGTGTTGTCGCGAATCGTTTGCGCGTCGATCACCTGGCGGGTCTGCTCCTCGTCGATCTGGTGGCGGTACTTGGATATCGTGTCCTGCGCATCGTCGACACTTGTTTGCGGAATGCCCGCCTTGAGGCGGTTTTGCGTGTCTTCGGGCAGGTCGGACAGCTTGATGCTGGTTTCGCTTTCGAGCCAGTGGAGCTTGAGTCCGAGTGGCTTGCCGGGCAGGCCGCGCCAGACGGCGACATTGCCCTGGTAGGTACCCAGGTAGTACGAGCCGGTGACACCCGTGTAGGCCCAGATGCCAGCTGCCAGCACAAAGACGAGGGCCAGGATGGCGGCGATAGTAACGTTGCGGCGACGCACGCGTTGCGCCTCGCGCATGACGCCATCGTCAACCAGGTCAACGACTACTACGGTCACGTTGTCGTGGCCGCCGGCGGCAAGCGCCGCGTCCACTAGGTTGTCGACGCAGATTTGCGCGGTTGAGGACTGCGTGGCGATGTTCTCGATATCGCTATCGGGAATCATGCTCGAAAGGCCGTCGGAGCACAGGATCAGGCGGTCGCCTTCCTCGATATGCAGAGTGAAGTGGTCGGCATACATGGCGGGGTCCGAGCCCAGTGCGCGGGTGATGACCGAACGGTTGGGGTGGACGCGAGCCTCGTCTGCCGTGATCTCGCCGGCGTCCACGAGCTCCTCCACGTAGGAGTGGTCGCGGGTCACGCGGATGAGCGTGCCCTCGTGGAGCAGGTAGGCGCGCGAGTCGCCCACGTGGGCGATGGCGAGCGTATCGTTTTCGATATAGGCGCAGGTGGCTGTGCAGCCCATGCCGGGCTTGCCCAGGCCGTTCAGGGCCGCCTCGATTACGGCGGCGTTGGCTGCCTCGACGGCTGCGGCCAGGCGTGCTGCGTCGGCGGACTGTGGGGCCGTCTTGGCTATAGTCTCGACAGCGATAGAAGAGGCTACCTCGCCGGCGGCGTGACCACCCATGCCGTCGCATACGCAAAAGAGCGGCGACTGCACCAGGTAGGAATCCTCATTGTGCGGGCGCACACAGCCAACGTCGGAGCGGGCGCCCCACATGAGTTGCGTGGTGGTACCGGCATCATAGGTCGAGTCGGTCTCGATGCGCTCCTCGGTCAGGGGCTCAAAGCTCATGGTCGAGCCGGGGTCTTTGAGCTTGGCCTCAACGGCAGCAACGTCGATCTCGGCGGTGTCACCGGGAGAGACGGTGTCGGTCTCGGCGTTTGATTCGGAATTGTCGGTGTCCGGGGAGTCGGGCTCCTCGGACACGCGGGCGGTCGACTCGTCGTCTTGCGGGCTGACGTCTATAGGCTCGGGCGCCGGCGTAGACGCGGGCGCAACCTCGGATGCCGGGGCTATGGGAAACGCCGGCGCGGCGGGCTCGGGTGCCGCAAACACCGCAGCGCTCTCGTTGATTGCCGCGGCGACGGGCTCTGCAAAGTGAGCCGGCGCCGGGGTTGCTTCGGGCGCTGTGGGCTGTTCCGCAGCATGTGCGCCGATGGGCGCCGCTACGGCATCCTCTTCGTCCTCGTTATCGGCGAGATCCGAAATATCATGCGTTACATGCGAAAGAGGCAGGGAGAACACGGTGTCCTCGGGCTCCACGGGTGCGGAGCCCGCCGGAGCGGCGTGGGCCGGTGCAGCTACGGCGGCAGCCGGTGCCTCGGTCATAGTTGCGGACTTGTTCTCCTCGTCGATCATCGACGGTTCACCTTCATGACCACGTCGCCAATCTGGACTTCGTCGCCCTCACGCAGCGTCGCGGGCTCCACGAGTTGGCGGCCGTTGACGAGCGTGCCGTTAAGTGAGTTGAGGTCCTCGATGATGAGCGCCGGGCCCTGCAGCGAAAAGCGCGCGTGCGAGGCTGAAACGAACGGTTCGTTGATGCAGATGTCCGAAGATGGCGAGCGACCGACGATGACGGGGCCGAGCATGTCTACGTGGATGCCGCGGATACCGCGCGGACCCTTGTCCACATCGATCGTCCAGATAGCCGAGTCGCGGCGCTGTCCACGCACAAGTCCCACGCCGGTCTTCATGACGGCGAACAGAAAGATATAGAGCAGGGCGACCAGGACGATGCGGCCTGCAAAAAGGACGATATCGATGTTCATAAGCGACTATCCCCTAAATTCAAAGGTACTCAGGCCAAACGTCAGCAGATCGCCGTTGCGCAGCGGGCAGCGCGTAATGCGGCGGTTGTTGACGAGCGTGCCGTTGGTGGAATTGAGGTCCTCGATCGACCAATCCGAGCCCGTAAAGGTGAGCTGGGCGTGGCGGCGCGACACGTTGGGGTCGCGCAGGGCAATGTCGGAAACTGAGCGCTCGCGACCGATGGTCACCTGTGCGGAGGTGATGCTATGGCTCTCGCCGCTCACGACGTCGACGAGCTGGGCGAGCGGGCGCTGCGGGGCGCGAGTGCTCGCCATGTTGGAGGCGATGCCGGCTGCGGCGCCTAGGCCCACGGCGGCACCGGTCGCGGCGGCTCCGCCCATGCCGGCAAGCGCGTCGCGCGAGACGGTCTGCGGCACTGGGATGGGTGCGGCGGCGGGGTCGGGGACGCTAGGCGCGAAGGGGTCTGCCACGGCAAGCGGGTCGGGAGCGGCGGCGCGAGGCGTCGGCTGCTGCTGGGGCATGGCGGCGGGGCGCTGCTGCTGCGGGGCGGCAAACTGCTGCTGGCCGGCGCGCGGGGCGCTGGCGGCACGGCTTGCCGCGGAGTTGTTCTGGCCCAGGCCGTTCTGATAGGCGCGCTCTTCTTCGTACAGGCGGCCGAGCGTGGGGGCATCGACGTTCTCGGCAAAGACCGAGAACTTGCCGGCGCGCAGCTGTGGATCGATCATAAAGCGCACGAGGGGCTCGCCGACAAAGACATAGCGGCGCTTTTCGGCCTGCGCCTTCACGAACTCGCGGACCTCGCGCGAAAGCTCGGGGTAGAACGGGGCGAGCATGGGATCGTCGTCGGCGGCGATAAGGATGGTATAGAGTGCCGGCGCCGTGTTGACGCCGTTAATCACCAGAGTCTGATCCTCCATGTCGCGAGCGGCCTGCTTGGCAAGCTTCTTAAAGGAGAACGGGGCACGGGTGGCACCGAAGATGCCGGCCACGTGGTCCTCGAAGATGTTCAGGAAGTTCACGAAAGATCACTCTCCGTATAGGTTCTTTGGTATCCGAGCAAATATAGGCATATCCCAACGATTATAGAGGATAGGATTCCCGCAACCGCCGCCTTGGCGATGACCGCGGCTGCAAGGCTGGCAATTTCCATATGGTGTGCAAGACAGGACGCCGCTGCGCAGCCGATGCCGGTGACAGCGATGGCGGCGATTGCGGCAAGGTTTGAGCCCTGATTGGCACGCTTGGCATGGACATTGAGCAGCGCAGATGACGCCGCGGCAGTTGCCGCGACCAGCACAAAGGCAGCCCAAAGGAGCGGGTCTCCCAGCGCTGCAGCAACGTTACCGAGCCCCAGCACGCCTCCGGCTGAAAGCGCGACCGTGGCCAGACGGGCAAAAAGCGCGCCCAT
>CAUDDU010000048.1 GCA_958448375.1 uncultured Collinsella sp. | reverse complement strand
AGTCCCTTGCGGCGTAGCTTTTATTTAAGCCGTCCAAGTTTTGGGGTGCAGTTCATATGAGCTGTGGGGGCTTTTTTCATGCCAGCCGGAAACCGTATCCCACTTTTCGGGCTCAGAATGGGATGCCGTTTCCCGCTGGCCCCCTCCGGGAAACGGCATCCCATTTCAAGGGCATAAACCGGGATGTGGTTTCCCCTAACGGCACCTTTGGGAAGCCGCATCCCACTCTGTACGCACAAAACGGGATGAGCTGTCCCATGGTGATCCAAGACCAGAAGCATGTCCGATAGCGCGGCCAGGTCAAGAACAACAAGGCAAGCGTCACGCCAATTTGGACGAGCGTCTGCTGCAGTTTAAGGCTGCTGGCCCATATGGTAGAGTTAACCACCCATGAATTTCAGCACACTGCGTGCTACCTGTTCTTTTGTCATTTAGGGAAGTGAACTTGTGAATACTTCTGTCGCCAAGAAGGCCAGCCAGGCGGTGCGCCTGCTCATGATGGTGCTCACGGCAGTTCTCATCTTCTTCTTCATCAATGTCATGCTGCTCGTCTCCGATATCCAGGGCACGGCGCGTGTGGTCAACTACGCCGGCCTGGTGCGCGGCACCACGCAGCGAATCGTTAAGCTCGAGGACGCGGGCCAGCCTCAAGATGACCTGCTCAAAGCCGTGGATTCATACATCAACGGCTTGCGTTACGGAAGTGACGACCTCAACCTCGTCCGTCTCGACGACGATGAGTATCAGGCAAAGATGACCGAGCTTGCAAATTATTATGATGAGCTTTGCGCCGAGATTAGCCGCGTGCGCGAAGTCGGCTACGAGAGCACCGACATCATCTCCATGAGCGAGGAGTTCTTTGGCATTTGCGACGATGCTACGCGACTCGCAGAGGACTACTCTCAGGAGAAGGCGTCGGCGCTCAACTATCTCGAGGGCTTGGTGATCATCGACATCGTGGGCTTGGTGGCGACCTTTGCGGTCGAACTTGTTCGCGCGGTGCGCACTGCCGCGCTCAACCGCGAGCTGCAGAGCAAAGTCTATCTCGACGAAGCCACAGGACTGCCCAACAAGAACAAGTGCGAGGAGATCTTGAGGCAGGAGCAGCCTGTCTCCGCGGAGGCGCCCGTTGCGGTGTGCGTCTTCGACCTTAACAATTTGCATACGGTCAATAACAACTTCGGCCACGAGAAGGGCGACGAATACATCCGTTCTTTTGCCCAGCAGCTGGGGTGCGTGGCGTCCGAGACCTGCTTTGTGGGCCGCGACGGTGGCGATGAGTTTATCGCGGTGCTATGGGATGCCGATCGGGCTGCCGTTGAGTCCTGTCTTACTCGGGTTCGTGCAAACGTGAACGAGTATTCCGAGGCTCACCCCGACATGCCTATCAGCTATGCGGTGGGTTACGCGCTTTCCAGTGATTTTGATGAGTCGCCTACGATGCGCGAGCTCTTTTCCCAGGCCGACAAAAACATGTACATCGACAAGAACCGTGTAAAGACAGCCGAGGCGGCCGGGCCGCAACGCGAGGACCGCTAAACCCGTAGCAAAGGGTAGCTAATTTGGGACGGGACTCTTTTGGCTATTTGAGAAGTTGTGCCATGGCGTTGACGAATTTTTGGACTTGGAGGGTGGGCTCGAGCGGATAGTGCAAAAAGACCGGCACCTCGCGACCGCATAGGAACGGCACGCCCACAAAGGCCGGGTGTACCCCCGACCATGCGCCGCAGGTGAGCACCGCGTCGCCCTTTTCCTCTGCCTCGTTAAAGAGCGCAAAGTCAAAGCTGTCCACGTCGATCACGTCAACGCCGCCGTCGGCCAGAAGGTCGATGCGCAGGCTGTCCATTGCGTCGTTGCCGTGGCGGAGCACGCGCAGGCGCATGCCCTCCAGGTCGGCAACCGTAATGCGTGTCTTGCGCGCCAGCGGGCTCGTGCGCGGCAGGTCGATATAAAACGGCACGTTAACGATGCGAAGCTTTTGGCAGGCGTCGCCCCAGCGTGGGGTAGAAAAACTCGACTGCACCACATCGACCTCGCGGCCCAAGCTGCGCATGACGGTCTCGCGCTCGTCATAGAGATCGCTTACTGGCACGATCTCAAATCGCAGCGACGGTTCCAGCTCGTGGACGCCCGTCCACATCGACAGCGTCTGGCGTCCCGGGCACATCATCGACACGCCTAGGCGCACGGCACCGCCATCGCCCGCCGCGCGTCGGGCACGGCGCAGCGCGTCCTCGGACTGCCGCATGATCGAGCGCGCGTCGTCCACCAGCAGCGCGCCGGCCGGCGTCACCTTGACGCCCGAATGCGAGCGCTCGAACAACGTGATGCCAAATTCGGCCTCAAATCCCGACACCTGCTTGACGAGCGCCGGGGTCGACACGCGCAATTTTGCCGCCGCACGCGAGAAGCTTCCCAGCTCCGCGGCGGCCGATATGGCCTCGAGTCGTCGATCGTACACGTCAATCTCCCGTTTCCAGACGCATGGCAATGAACTGCCGAAGGGGGTCGTTTTGGCAGGTCACGCGCTCAATTGAGAAAAAACTGCATCACACAGTGTAAACCTACGGTTAACGCCATTCTAACAAATATGCAATTCACCTGCGCAAATGCAAAGCATACGATAACCAGCGAAAACCACGTGGGTCGGTTAATGGGAGCGGCCCACCGGGAGGCACAAGAAGGGAAGTTCCTATGAGCAATTGGCTTAAGCTCGAGGGCGATGTCTGCGCCGTGACTGGCGCGCTCGGCGGTATGGGCGTCGAGATTTGCCACGAGTTCGCCCGCAACGGCGCCAACGTCGTCCTGCTCGATCTGGACGAGGAAAAGGTCAAGGCTGCAGCCGCCGACCTCGCCGCCGAGTTTGGCATCCACGCCGAGGGCTACAAGATGAACGCCACCGACGAGGCCGAGGTTCAGGCCGCCGTCGACGCCACGATCCGCGACTTCGGCCGCATCGACGTCCTCGTCAACACCGCCGGCATCCTGCGCTTCGCCGCCATGGAGGACCTGCCGCTCTCCGACTGGAACGAGGTCATCAACGTCAACCTCACCGGTTACTTCATCACCTCGCAGCGCTTTGGTCGCGAGATGATCAAGGCCGGCCAGGGTCGCCTGGTGCACATCTCGACCGTTGCCAGCCACTCCCCCGAGACGTTCTCGGGCGTGTACAGCTCCACCAAGGCGGGCGTCAACATGATGTCCAAGATGCTCGCCGCCGAGTGGGGCCCCTACGGCGTCCGCTCCAACTGCGTCGAACCCTGCTTCGTTAAGACCCCGATGTCGGCCAACTTCTACGCCGACCCCGAGGTCGAAAAGAGCCGCAGCCGTCTGATCGCCACGCGCCGCATCGGCGAGGTCAGCGATATCGCCAACGCCGTCATGTTCCTGGCGTCCACGCGCTCGGACTTCACCACCGGCGACGCCATCAAGGTCGACGGCGGCTTCTCCAACATGATGGGCGACCTCACCGCCAAGCCCGGCGGCCGTCGCGCCTATGCCGACAACTACCTTAAGAACAAGGGTGTCGAGCTCTGGTCCGATGAGTCCGGCGTCGCCAAGCCGACTGACCAGTAAACCAACCTGACAGGGAGGTCCCGCGGACACGCCCGCTCCTCCCCCGTATCGATCAGAAAGAGTCCAATGGCTTCCACCAACTCCAACAAGGGTCGCGCCGTCGTGCTTTCCGCCGCGTGCGTCACCATGTTCTTCATCAGCTCAATCGCGCTGTACTCCGTCGTGAGCAAGAACCTGCTCGCCGTCTACCCCGAGTGGTCGAGCGCCCTCACCTGGGCCTTCCCGGTCTTTCAGACCATCATGGCCGTGACGGGCATCTTCGCCGGCCGCATCTCCGATAAGATCGGCCCGCGCAACGTCGTTATCGCCGCCGCCGTGTGCTACGGCCTGGGCTGGTTCATGTCCGGCACCGTCACCGAGCCGTGGCAGTTCTACCTGTGGTTCTCGCTCGTCGCCGCCATCGGCAACGGCCTGGGCTACAACCCGGCGCTCACCACCGGCCAAAAGTGGTTCATCGACAAGAAGGGCCTCGCCTCCGGCATCACCCTGGCCGCTTCGACCGCCGGCCCCGCCGTGCTGTCCCCGGTGCTCGCCTCGCTGCTCATCCCGAGCCTGGGCATCTTTGGCGCCCTTAAGGCGCTCGGCGTCATCTTCTTTGTGATGATCGCCGCCTCCGCCCTGTTCCTGAAGGCCCCCGAGGCCGGTTGGCTGCCCGAGGGCTTCGAGGCCCCCAAGGGCGGCGCGCATGCCGGCACCTTCGGCGACCTCACCCCGGGCGAGATGGTCAAGACCCCGCGCTTCTGGGTCCTCATCGTCACCTTCGCCTTTGCCGCCACCGCGGGCACCCTGCTCGTGGGCAAGGTTGCCTCCATCGCCGCCGTTCAGCTCTTCGCCGACCCCACGAGCGCCGCGGCCGTCGCCCTCGGCGGTGTGGTGGTCTCCGTCAACACCTGCGCCAACCTGGTTGGCCGTCTGTCCTTTGGCCAGATCATCGACAAGCTCGGCGCCTATAAGTCGCTGCTCATCAGCCTTGTCGTCACCATCGTCGCACTCGTCATCATGTCGATGAGCTTTACGCAGGCCATGTTCTTTGTTGCGCTCGCCCTGCTCGGCTTTAGCTTTGGCGCCCTGCTCGTCATCTACCCGCCGCTCACCGGTGGCGCCTTTGGCACCAGCAACATCGGTGTCAACTACGGCATCATGTTTTTGGGCTATGCCGCTTCCACCTGGATCAGCCAGCCCATCACCGCCGTGCTGTATCACGCCGAGGCCGGCAGCGCCGCCTACCAGCAGTCCTTCTACGGCGCCATTGTGATCGCCGCCATCGCCGTCGTGCTCACCGTCTACATGATGGTCTCCGACAGCAAGAAGAAGTCTGCCTAGTTTTACCGATGCGACAAAGGGACGGCCCCTTTGTCGCATTCCACCGGTCACCAGTATTAAGGAGTCGAAATGTCTGAGCTCAACCCCGTCCGCATTGCCGTTATCGGCGCCGGCGCCATGGGCCGCAACCACATCCGCTTTGTCACCGAGGAGCCCGAGGCCGAGCTCGTCGCCATCGCCGACGCCTTTGAGGGCGCCCGCGCCACGGCCGAGGCCGCCGGCGTGCCGTTTTACACCGATCCCGCTCAGATGATGGACGAGGTCAAGCCCGACGCCGTCATCATCGCCACGCCCAACGACCTGCACCTGGGCGTTGCCCGCGAGGCTGTGAAGCGCAACATCGTGCCGCTGGTCGAAAAGCCGATCTCCAACGACCTGGAGGATGCCCAGGCCTTTGCCGCCGAGGCCGAGACCGCCGGCGTGCCCGTGCTCGTGGGTCAGCACCGTCGCCACAACCCCTTCGTCAACAAGGCCAAGGAGATCATCGAGTCCGGCGAGCTGGGCAAGCTTACTGTTTCGAGCTTCCACTACATGATCTATAAGAATGACGAGTATTTCGATGTCGAGTGGCGCCGCAAGAAGGGTGCCGGCCCGATCCTGGTCAACCTGGTGCACGACGTCGACCTGCTCCGCTACCTGCTGGGCGAGCCCGTTGCCGTCCAGGGTATGCAGTCCAGCGCCGCCCGCGGTTTTGAGACCGAGGACTCCGCCGTGGTCAACGTCCGTTTTGCCGATGGCGCGCTCGCAAGCATGACCATCTCCGACGCCACCGCCAGCCCCTGGAACTGGGAGGCAACCGCTCGCGAGGACCCGCAGTACCGCCCCTTCGACGCCGACGCCTACTTTATCGGCGGCACTAAGGGCGCCCTGTCGCTGCCCCGCCTGCACCAGTTCTCCTACGACGGCGCCTCTAACTGGCACAAGCCGCTGCAGATGGAGATTCCGGCTGTCGACCCGGCACTGCCACACAAGATGCAGCTCAAGCACTTTGTGAAGGTTGTCCGCCGCGAGGTCGAGCCCGTCGTGACCCCCGCCGACAACGTCAAGACGCTCACGCTTCTCAACGCCATCAAGGAGGCCGCCGAGACCGGCCAGCTCGTCGAGCTGTAATGCCTTAGGGCAGACCGCGGCAAACCCCATGCCGAACCCCTCGGTCCGTCACCAATAAGCCCCTCTTCTTTGCCCCGCGAGCAGCCTCCTGCCCGCGGGGCATTTTGCTACCTTGCCGACGATTTTTCTGGAGCGAGGCTATTTTGCGCCTCAGCTTGGTTCGTTCGTCACGAAATGGGCCTATCTACTACGTTTAACCGATCACCCTCAAGCATGCCGAATTTCGCGAGATAAAAACCGCAGGTAAACGGCTTGCCGACTTTCGGAAAACCCAGGTATGGTCAGCCCCTACGGGTAAAACGTAGTAGATAGGCCGTTTTCGTGGCGCGGCCCCAAAACAGCCTTTTGGGACGGGTGGTATCCTTGGTAGCCCTGTGTTGCAAACGCACCTTAAACGCAAGGAGTCCCATGGATCTTATCGCCCAGCTCGCCCGCGAGCTCAACCTTAAGGCCGCCAACATCGAGGCGGCCGTCAAGCTCATCGACGAGGGCAACACCATCCCCTTTATCTCGCGCTACCGCAAGGAAGCCACGGGCGGCATGGACGACGTCGCCCTGCGCGCACTCGACGAGCGCCTGTCCTACCTGCGCAATCTTGAGCAGCGTAAAGAGGACGTCATTCTGCTCATCGACGCCCAGGGCAAGCTCACGCCCGAACTCGAGCAGCAGATTCGCGAGACCACGCAGCTCCAGCGTGTCGAGGACCTCTACAAGCCCTACCGCAAAAAGCGCATGACTCGCGCGCAGAAGGCCCGCGAAGCCGGCCTGGAGCCGCTCGCCAACATGATCATCCTGCAGCCCTCGGCCAAGGGCAGCGCACTCGACGCCGCCGCGGACTACGTCAACGAGGAGGCCGGCTTCGACACGCCCGAGAAGGCGCTCGCCGGCGCCGCCGACATCGTGGCTGAGACGGTGGCCGAGGACCCCGAGAACGTCGCCGACCTGCGCGCCTTTACGCAAAACACCGCCGACATCATCGTCGAGGCCACCGACCCCGCCGAGAAGACC
>CAUDDU010000047.1 GCA_958448375.1 uncultured Collinsella sp. | reverse complement strand
CATCGACCCCTTTGCCGAGCCTGTTCAATCTCCTGCCAAAATTTCTTCTGGACTGGAGACAAGGCATGAATGATAAGCCACCCACGGACAAGCTCGACCGCGACAAGCTCCACGCTTCGTCCGTCTGAGAGCCATCCAATTGCAAGCCATCTCGGCGGCTCGTCCTTCGGCTCGCGACGAATGCACTCAGTAACCGCAAGCCAAGCGCTAAGCACCTGCTTTTCCGTCAGGTGCTTTTTAGCGTTGGGATGGATCTCAACATCCATGCATCTTCTCCTCCATCTTACCCAATTTCGTATGACGAAAGTCCACTGTCGCCAATTCTTAAGCCGGCACGCGTTGGAGAGCAGGAGTCGAAACAATGATTGAAGGACGCTCTAGTACGGCCCAGGCGCCGAGGCAGGAGCACATGCGCCAAGGACGAACGTTTTCGTAGCGCGCGAGGATATTGCCGTCGCGATCGATGAAGGCGATGTCGATGGGATAGGCCATAAAACACGTATGGACCGAAGAGCAGCGTGGAAACGCCATGACGAGCGACAGGCCGTTGGCGGCGACCGGACGCCGTCCCAGCATGCCGCGCAGGCGCACGACAAACGACTCCGCCACCACAAACTCGGCCGGCGTCCAACCCAGCCTATTGAGTGCCCGCGCGTAGGCGATGTAGGACGAGACCGCGGTCACATGACCACCCCCGGATGCCATGGATCGACCGTCACCGCGCGCTCGTGCGACAACGTTGTCGGCGCCCCCAGCGGAACGCCAGCGATGCTGAGAGAAGTCGGCCACGGCTCATAGTGCATGGTGCAGGTGTAGGTCCTAAACGTACCGGATAGGGAGAGCAGGCCACCATCTGATGCCTTCGCGCCTTGCTCGCTCGACACTTCGATCTGCAAGTCATAGCCTTCCATGGCATTCAGAATTTGAGTCTGGACCGTCGCCGAGGCATCGGCAGAGCTTTCGTCGCCCTCCCCCTCCGACGCCACGGCATGCGCTAGCACGATGTCGGGCACCACGCGGTCGAAGCGCGCGACAGCGCCGGCAAAGATCATGACGTTGTACACGATGAGTGCCAGCACCAGCAAAACGGGCGTAACCACTGCCATCTCCACCGTCGCTTGGGCGCGCTCCTCGCGCAGACGCATGCGGATACTCATTACGACCCACCGCCCAGAGCGCCAACCAGCGTGGCGACATCGACGGTGAGCGGGATGGAGCCGCCGCCGGGCAGAGGAATCTCCGCAAGTGTGAACACCGTACCGCTAATGGTGCGTTCGACTTGATATTCCAACGCCTCGCAAAGCGCCTTGGGATCGGTCACGCCCAACGGAATACTTCGCAGTTTGTCTTGCGCTTGAGAGAGACCCGCAATGTCAGACCCCGGACTCTTAATGACGTTGGCAGAATCGGTCAGCACCGGCTTTCGCAGGCGCAAGTCGCACGGTTCCAAACCCAGCGCCGCCACGGACGCCGAAACGGTATCGCCGAGCCACGATGCGATGGAGCCCAACGCGCCGCTGCCCCCTCCTAGGCCTTTAATCATCTCGTCCATAAGTTCGTCGGCCGAACCTTGAATATCACCGTATCCTACGAGCAGCCGTCCCCAAACATCCATGACGCCGTCGAGCACGCCGGCAACGCCGCCCGAGCGTTCCTTCAATGTCGAGAAAAATCGCGAAAGCACGTTGTTTTGCGCCGTCGCGTCATCGGGTGCCAGCACCGCGCCAGAGATAGCACCGCGATTGCCAAGCCTGACTGCCGTGTTAAACGAAGAGTTGAGCTCGTCGGGGCTCGAGATGGCACCCGTAACCGCAAAGGCGACCACGCCGTTGCGACCGGGCGGAGCGATACGCGGACGCTCGCCCGAAAGCTCCTTGATGGCCTGGTCAAACGTATTGCCCGCACGATCGGCCTCGTCTTCGGTCTGACGCTCGAGCTCGAGCTCTTTGTTGCGGCATTCGACGTAGTCTTCCAGAGCCTCTTTGAACTTGTCAAAGTGGTACTCGAAGCCGTTTTCGATGAACGATGGCGGCATGAGGGCGCTTCCAAGCGTAACCACGCCGAAGCCGCACGCTTCGCATGTATCACGACCATCATAATCAGCAACAGATGCCAGCCCACTCGGAGTCCCTTTCTGATAGACGGGGCATTCGACTCCATAATGCAGGTATGTTCTGCCGTCGTTGTTGCTTACAGGCCATGCGGCATCGGTGTAAAGTTCGGTCGGCCGCACCTCGTTTGGGACACGCGGCAATAGTGGGATATAGGCAGAAAACCGTTCGCCATCATCTTTTATGTATGCTCGATCGACCTCTTCAATCGCATAGGCATAGAACGCTTTTCGAGCGGCTGACTGCGCTTTCATCTCGACGCTCGATCCCTGAGGTTTTTCATTCGCCAAGCGCTGTCGGTAATAGGTTTTCGCGCGATCGAGCGCTATTTGCGGCTCCCATGTGATGCTCGACTTTTCATGACGGTTCTGGCTGTCAGATAGTTCTGCTAGTTTTTTCGCACGCTCCCACATACACGAGTACTTGCCAATCGAACTCTCGTCCGACCCGCCACAATCCGCCAGCCAAGCGCGCTCTTTAGCCTTCGCCGTGTCCTCAGAAGCCTTCCGCAGCTCCTCGGCCGCACGCTCTAAATCATCCGATGTGTCTTTAATGGCATCGGTCGAGATCTCGGACCCCTCGAGCGCAGCGAAGTCCGACTCGGATGTCCTGGGCACGGCAAGCGCCGTACCGGTATAGGTCACATTATCGGTATCCTGCGCCGAGACCGCCTGCGTGGCACGCGCGGCGATCAGATACGGCAGAGCCGTCTCGATTTTCTGTAAGCCTTCCGATGCGCTTTTGGCAAACTTGTTGCGCGTTTTAATAATCTCAATCCCGGTGTCGACCATATTGCCGGCAACTGGTTCGGCGCCCGGGATGAGGATGGCGACCAGGCCCGTCCCGATCGTGGCAAACCCCGCCAGGCCCAAACTCAAAATGCTCGCATCCACCACCGTCGCAGCCGTATGGTAGGACGACACCACATTGGCGCCTGCCAGCGCGCCGCTATCGGCAGCCACCTGGGTATCCCCCGCGCGCGACATGCTCCATATCGCCGCCGTCGACGAAAACAGCAGCGTGAGCACCACCAAGATGACCACCGCAGAGGAAAGCGTGGTGTAGGCACCGTCTTCGATAAACAGGTCGATACCGGCTCGACCCATAAAGCCGCCTCGCTTGCGATGGCAGCTCGGACGGCGCGTCAAAACGCGTCTAGACCAGAAACGCTTAATCCCATGCAGCAATCCACGAATCATAATCTCCCTCCAGCCATTCGGGACGTGATTGATACGAGACATCGACCTTGAGCTCAACGTAGCCGCCCTCGGCGGTACCACCCATAACCTGCGCAAACGCACCGATCACAGGCAACGGCTTGACCTCGCCGGAAACGGACACGGACGAGACGCCGCCCGCATCGGCCCGGCTAAGCTCGACATCCCACGACAACGGCCCGCCGGCATGAAAGATCGAAACGTTGGGCACTGCGGCAAGCCGGCGGAGGGTGAACTCCTTAAGATCGTCGTCCTCCGCCGTCGTCGTGGTCATGAGCCGCGCGGTCTCGGCGGCGGCAGACTCCATGACCGCGCGCGTATAAAGCAGGCACACCGGTTGCAGTGCGAGAAGGATGAGCGTCAGAAACGTCGGCAGCAAAAAAGCGGCCTCGACCGTAGACTGCGCCCGGTCCTCGCGCGCGATATCAATACAACGCGATGTCCTTAGCGCCCGCAGCGGCGTCGATAACCGACGTCGAGGCAACGCCATGGGATGCCGCCCGCTCAACCAGCGCCGCCAAGCGTCCATCGGTGCCAGCACGCCAAAGTCCCACAATCGCCAGCACGATCGATAACAGCGCCACCGTGACGATGGCGTATTCGACCGTCGCCTGGGCAGATTCCTCACGCAGAATGCCATGCATTTCACGATCCCTCCTTTGAGCTTATTGTTTGCGGGACCAGACGCACGGCGCGCAGACGACACGAAGCATCGCCAGCATCCGCGGCAACCGTCACCATATCGACCCAGCCGCGCCCATCGCGCACGATGGCGCCCCATACGTTGCCCTTAATATCGAGATAGCCGCTCAGGGCGAGCTGGGCCGTTGGCACCTCGCGGTAGGCGCGTAACATATCCGCCGCTGCCTCGGTCATCGGTCGGTCCTCGGACCATGCAAGCCGGACCGCAATCGCGTTGTCCTCAGGTGAATCCGTCGCAGTGCCAGACCGCTTGTCGAGCGTCCGCAGAAAGGTTTGCGCCGTGACAGCGACATCCGAATCGTCCGCATCTCGCATCTCATCTTTTTGAGACGCCACCGCCGAATCTGAGCCCGAATCGAAGGCGGCCCCAGGACGCTGCTGCCGCGCGGCGTTAAGCCCCCAAAGCACCGCCGCTATCGCCACGGTCAGGCAAGCAAACACCAGCAGCACCCCGATGGGGCGCTCGCCCTCTACAGGCTGTTGATGCCCTCGCTGATAGCGTTCCATAGATCTTGGACCTTGCCCTTAAATGCGACAATGGCAATGATGGCGATCACCACGAGCACGCCGACCAAGATGGCGTATTCGGTGGTGCCCTGCGCACTCTCCTCCTGCAGTAGCTCCCCGGCATGCTGGCGAGCGCGAATTGACTGGCAAACAGCCCAGCTCCAGACCTTGCCAGCAACGTCAGTCATCGTGTTCATGTATTCCTCCCTACATCATCCCGCCTGCTCCCAACAGCGGGCCCAATATGGACAGAAGCAACGCCGGCAAGATGAGTGTGCCGGTGGGAATCAGCAGCTTGACGGGCGCACGCTCGATCTCGCGCTCGACCGCGGCGCGATGAGCCGCACGGATCTCGCGACTTTGAGCGGCCAGTGTCTCGGCAAGTGGGGCACCCAGGGCGAGCGCCTGTCCCACCGTGATGGCAAAGGTCTCGAGCGCTCGCACGTCCAGGTCGCGCGCGGCGGCCAACAACTCGTCCTCACGCGTGCCCACGCCCACCTGCCACGCCATGCAGGCCCGCTCAAGTCGAAGAGCCAGCACTGACCGGCGGTTGGCGCAGAAAATCTCAAGCGCCGCATCAAACGAAAGACCGGCCGAAAGACCCAAGCGCACAACATCGATCATCTCGGACACTTCGCCGAGCGACACTCGCGCCGGGCCGCCCGCTCCAACCGCGCCCTTCATTCGCGCGGTCAGAGCATCGACCACCGAGCGACCCGCGGCAGCGACCAGCACCGCCTCGCGCTTGCAGGCCTCTGCGATCTTGCGTGCATCCGCCCGATCCAAACCCGTCGCGACAAATACACTCAGAGCGCACAGGCAAGCCGCAACTGCAACCGGGGCGCTCATAGCTCCACCCGCATAATGCGCCTGATAACCACCAGGGCAACGGCGTTGAGGGCAAGACCCAGCACCACAGCGCCCGCGCCGGCAGGCGTCGCAAGACCGCGACGAAAATCTGCCGAAAGCAGCGCCAACACCGCGCACATGCCCGTCGGCATCGCCGCGACCATATGCGCAGACATGCGGGCCTGCGACGTCTTAACATCTAGGCGGCGCTTGAGCTCAATGCGCTCCCCCACCATGCTCGACGCCTCGGACAGTAAGTCGGCAAGCGGAGCGCCGGTGCGCTGTGACACCTTAAGCGCCAAGGTCACAAGCGAAAGACCGGGGGCGTCGATGCGCACGAGCAAGTCATCGAGCGCGTCGGTCGCCGAGATGCCGCAATCGATCGCCGCCGCCACCCGCAAAAACTCGGTATGCACCGGTTCTTGCGCATGAGCGCCCACAAAGCGCATGCCCTGAGCCAGCGAATGTCCCGAGGCAAGCGACATGGAAAGTGCGGTAAACGCCTCGGGCATGGCCTCTTCTGCATCGTGTTGCTCGCGCCGGCTCTCAAAGCCATCCCGAGCGGCGCCAACGGCAATCGGAGCAACAAGTCCCAAGGCAAATCCGAGGGGCGATAACGACACCATCGTTAGTAAAATGCAGCAGACACCGCTCGAGAGCAGCAGAAACGCCAAACGCCCCGAAGCATCTTCGATCACGAGGCCAAGGCGATGCGCCGGAGCCAGCGATGCCCACGAACGGGCGATCTTTTTCAGCAGATCGTTTTCCACCAGCTCACGCGGCAGTTTCTCTGCCACCGTCTCGAGCGCCTGACGCGCCAGCTCCGCCGGCGGCACCTGCGGCACACGAGGTTCCGCCCCGCACGCCGTCGCGACAGAAAACCCTGCCAAACCCCCTACGACGAGGGGCACAGCGACCTCCATTCGTCCACCTCCTCTTGTGTGAGCGTCCCCGACCGCAGGCCTTCTGCGATAAACGGCGGCTCGCGGTCAAGCGTCCAGGTGCGCTCGGCGGCATCGAAAGTCACATAGCGCTCGAGCTCTACGCCGCCCGACGCGGCGCGACGCACCCCCGAATACGAGGAGACGAAGCGCCTGCCATCGGCGTGGCGCTCGGACATCACGATGCCGTCGAGCGCCATGGCAATCTGCTCCTCGATGAGCTCGCTCGGCAGATCGATGCCATAACGTGCAAGCAACGTCAGACGCACCACGGTCTCCTGTTCTGAGCCCGCATGAAGTGTGGTGAGCGACCCGTCGTGGCCCGTGTTCATGGCCTGCAGCATGTCGCAGCACTCAGCACCGCGCACCTCACCCACCACGATGCGGTCGGGGCGCATGCGCAGGGCATTGGTCACCAGGTCGCGGATCGTCACCGCGCCCTCGCCCTCAATTGAAGCCTCGCGCGCCTCTAGACGCACCACGTGTGGATGATGCGCAAACTTGAGCTCGGCAGAGTCCTCGATCGTCACGATGCGCTCGCCGGTGGAAATCTCGCATGACAACGCGTTGAGCAGGGTGGTCTTACCAGATCCCGTGCCTCCCGCAACCGCCAGGTCCTGTCTCAGCGACACCGCGCATGACAGCAGCTGCGCATACCAAAGCGGCAGCGACCCCAGCCCCACAAGCTCGTCCAGCGAGCAGATGCGGTCCGAGAACTTTCGGATGGTGAGAATCGGTCCGTCAATCGCCACAGGCGGAAT
>CAUDDU010000046.1 GCA_958448375.1 uncultured Collinsella sp. | reverse complement strand
CCCCTCTCAGGCGATCGGACCTTTCAACGCAGCATTTCAGCAGATAAAACCTACCAAAATAAACCTGTCCCTATTTGGCAGGTTAGGCGATGGCTTGGCGCTGAAGCTCGATGAGCTCGGCGACACCCTTGTCGCCCAGGTCAAGCAGGGCGTTGAGGCGTTTGCGGTCGAAGGGCGCCTGCTCGCCGGTGCCCTGGAGCTCGATCATCTCACCGGTATCGGTGGCGACGAGGTTCATGTCGACCTCGGCATGACTGTCCTCGGAATAATCGAGGTCAAGCAGCGTATTGCCGTCGACAACGCCCATGGAGATGGCAGCCACCTGGCCGGTAAGCGGGATGCGCTCGATCTTGCCCGCCTCGACCCACATGGCGAGGGCGTCGTGCAGCGCCACCCAGGCGCCGGTGATGCTCGCTGTACGCGTGCCGCCATCGGCCTGAATCACATCGCAGTCGACGGTGACGGTGTACTCGCCGAGCGCCTTCATGTTGACGACGGTACGCAGGCTGCGGCCAATGAGGCGCTCGATCTCCATGGAGCGACCCTTGCGGTTGGCGTGCTCGCGCTTGCAGCGCTTGCCGGTCGACGCCGGCAGCATGGCGTATTCCGCGGTCACCCAGCCGGCCTTGGCGCCCTTTCGCCAGCCCGGCACGCCCTCCTCGATAGTGGCGGCGCACAGCACGCACGTGTCGCCGAACTCGGCCAAACACGAGCCGTGGGCGTGCTTCATGACACCACGGGTGAGCTTGACGGGGCGCAGCTCGTTGGCGGCACGGCCGTTGGCGCGGTTGACCTGCATGTACTCCATAGAAATATCCTTTCGGCAAAAGATGTGGCGAAGCCTTTGGGGCTGCCTTACATCTATTTCAGTTCGTCGATATCGATATGTTCGATGCTCTTAAGCGGCTGACCAAAGATAAAGCTGCCCGCCACCGCAAACTCGGCAATGTTATCGGCCGTCGTGGCAAAACGATGCTGCGGCTCGGCGGCGTCGCCCGCCAGCTGCTCGCGGCGCGTGAGGATATCGGTCAGCTCGCGTGTGGTCTCCTCGGCGGAACTCACGACGCGCACCCCAGGCCCCAGCGCATGGCGGATAGGTCCCACCAACAGCGGAAAATGCGTACAGCCGAGCACCACGGTATCGATACCGTGGTCGCGCAGCGGCTCAACCGTGGCACCCACCAGCGCACGCACGGCAGGCGTATCGAAGATGTCCTCGTTCTCAAGCCACTGTTCCTGCAGATGTGCACCCGAGGCAAGCTCGTGTTCGACAACCTCGACAAAGCTCGAGGCAGGACAGCCGTATACATCGACGCCGGCATCTAGATCCTGAATGGCGCGCGTGTAGGCGCCCGAGCGAATGGTGAGGTTGGTGGCGAGCACGCCCACGCGACGCGAGCGGGTGCTGTTGATCGCCGCACGGGCACCCGGCGCGATCACACCGATGACGGGAACGTCGAGCACCTGCTGGGCCAGACGCAAGGCCGCAGCGGTCGCCGTGTTGCAGGCGATGACCATAATCTTGACGTCGTGCTTCGAAAGCCAACGACCCGCCTGCAACGCAAACGAGCGCACCTCATCCTCGGTGCGCGTGCCGTAGGGGCAGCGCTTGGTGTCGCCAAAGTAGTAGACGGACTCGTGCGGCAACGCCGTCGCAATCGCGCGCGCAACCGTCAGACCGCCCAAACCAGAATCGAACACGCCAATCGGGCGCGTGTCGCCTGCCGGATTCTCGATATCGGACATTACCTCACCAGTCTCTCTCGAAAAGACATGTCCAAGTGCGGCGGCGACGCGCTACGAACGCGCCGCGACCAGCAGCTCTGCCGTCGCCGCCCAACCGTCGACAATTTTGCCGCGCGTAACGAAAGCGTTCTCGCAAGCAGCCAGGAACTCGGGCGCGCCGGCACTCGTCAGGCCATTCTCGACCAAGCAGAACGTGCCCACGTGATCGGCCATGTAGAAGTCGGACTCGGAATCGCCGAGTGCGAGCGTCTCCTCGCGCTCGATCCCCAGGTGCTCGCAGAAGCGCGCAATGGCGACACCTTTGTTGAGGCCCGCCGGATTGATGTTGAATGCGCGACCGTCCTCGACGCGATCGAGCTCGAGCGTCGTCGGCTTGGACAGGTGAGTCAGATGGCCGTTGCAAGCCCAGATCAAACCGCAGCCGGCCTCGTCCAGGATGGCCTGAACCTCATCGTCGGGCACATCGCCGCGCATGCCGACGGTGACCTCACGGTATTTGTAGCCGGTCGACATGTCGTTGTGATACTCGATCTTGTGCGGCCAGCGGGCGAGGATCTTCTCGCACACGCCGGTCTGCTCGATCACCTGGTGCGGAGTAAGGCCGCAGGCGGGGTCGTAAGGCATGTCGCCAGTCAGATACTCCCAATCGTTGGCTTTGAGATCGTACATGACCAGGCCGCCCATCTCACCAATGTAGGAGTTGAGGCCGAGCACGCGCGCGTCCTCGTGGATCATGGTACGGTTGCGGCCCGAGGTGGGAACCACCTGAATACCAGCGCGAGCGAGCGCCACGACGGCCTCGACGAGTTTGGTCGAAGGGTTGCCGTCGTTGTCGCGCAGCACGCACGAGCCGGGTGCGAGCATCGTGGCATCCAGGTCGGTAAAGACGTACTTGACCTTGGCCAAGCGCTCGCGCATCTCGCCCGAAAGCTCGGCAACGGTCGGCAGGGTGTTGTGGGACATGGTTACTCCGTTTACGTAGAAGGGTTTGGACTTGGACGGCATGTTTTGATTGAGGGAACACGCTTATGGCGACAGCGCACTCAGGGCGCCGCCGCCATCATGGTTCATTAGTCAAACTGGGTAACATCGATCAGGCGATTGGCCAGCGAAAGGTCGCTCTCGATGGGCACGAACTCGTCGCCCACGTGCATGAGCTCCTCGTCACCCTTTGCCAGCAGCAAGACAATGGTGGGAGCATCGGGGTTGACGTACTCCTCGCGCGCCGCCTTGAACGCCGCATGCACAGCGGCTTCGCGGTCGAGGATGATCTTGTTCGGCGTATCGTCGGGAACATGCTCGGCAAGCTCGCGACAGACCTTCATCGGGTCCTCGTGAGCTGGATCCTCGTTGGCAAAGATCATCAGGTCGGAATACGGTGCGGCCTCGCGCGGAAGCTGCTCGCGGCGCTCCTGCGCCTTGCCGCCGGCAGCGCCAAACAGCGCAATGACGGGGCTAGCGGGAAACGCGCGCTTGACCGACGAGAAAAGCGAACGGAACGAAAGCTGGTTGTGCGCGTAGTCGACGACGCAGATCACGCGACCGTCCTTCGACTCCACGACCTCCATACGGCCCGGTACACGCAGTTTGGAGAGGCCCTTCTTGATGGCATCGATACCGATGCCGATCTCGCGCGCAGCGGCGATAGCGACCAGCGCGTTTTCCACGTTAAAGTCTCCCGCGATACCCAGCAGGACCTTCTCCCCCGCCTCGGACTCGTCGGCACACAGGCCATGCAGGTTAAACTCGATGTTAAAGCCGAGCATGCGGACATCGCTCGCCCACAGGCTTGCCTCGGGATGCTCGACGCCAACGGTCACCAAGCGCTCGGCCGTCGACGCTGCCTCCAGCACACGGTCAACCTCATCGGTGCCCAGATTCACCACGGCGGTCTTTGCCTGGTCAAAAATCCTGAGCTTGCTCTCAAAATAATCCTCAAACGTGGGGTGTTCGATCGGCGAGATGTGGTCGCGGCCGATGTTGAGGAAGCACGCCACGTCAAACGGCAGATTCTCGACGCGTTGGTACTTGAGCGCCTGGCTCGAGACCTCCATGACCATGAACTGGCGACCGGACGTACGGCAGTTGGCGATATGGCGCCAGACCTCAGGGGCCTCGGGCGTAGTATTGGTGCTCTCGTAGCACTCGATACCATCGTCGGTACTCACCGAGCCGATCATGCCGCAGGACTCGCCCGCCGCCTTGATGATGGACTGGAGCATAAAAGCGGCCGTGGTCTTTCCCTTGGTGCCGGTGATGCCCACGATCTTGACGTCGTGGTCGGGACGGTCGTAGACCTCCGGCGGCAACAGGGCCATGGCCGTGCGAACACTATCAACAACCAGCATCGCAGCACCGCTCTCCTTCGCCAGCGGCTCCAGAGACTCGACCAGCGACTCCTCGCACACAAATGCGACGGCGCCCGCATCGAGCGCCATGCTCAAAAACGCGGGCTTAAAGGCAGCACCTTTACAGAAGAACACGTCACCTGCCGAGACCGCGCGCGAATCAAACGAGCAACCGGTCACGGCACGCTCGTCAACCTGCTCTGATGCGCGCAGCTCGCCGCACACATCGAGAAGCTTGGCAAGCGTATCGACCGTGGTCACGGTCGCGGAATCCGAATGGTGCATCTTTCACCTTTCTCAGCCATTTGGCAGGGACGGTTTTCATAGTAACTGAAACGTGCTCGCGCAAAAACGGCTCCCGGAGGAGCCGTTACGCGCAGGCGTTCGTAAGCCGAGGCTAGGCAGCCTGAACAGAAGGCTGGCCCTCGTCGATAAAGAAGCGCTTGTACCACACTAGGAACACGAGCGGCGTATAGATCTTGCGCTGGAAATCGCCCTTGCCCGCAAAGTGCAGATCGAGCAGGTGCATGAGCTCGTCGGTATTGAAGAACTCACTTGCCCACGGCGCGGTGAAGTACTCCTTGACATAGTCGTACCACTTTTGCTCGCGCAGCCAGTAGACAATCGGCACCGGGAAGCCCACCTTGGGACGGGTGGCCCACTCATCGGGCAGCGACTTGTTGGCAGCGTGGCGGAGTACCTGTTTGTTGCCGTTCTCGTTGATGCGGTAGCGGTCGGGAATGTGCTCGGCGAACTCCATGACTTTGCGGTCCAGGAAGGGCACGCGCAGCTCCAGCGAGTGCGCCATGCACATCTTGTCGGCCTTGAGCAGAATGTCGCCCGGGAGCCACATGTTCATGTCCAAGTACTGCTTCTTGACCAGCTCGGGCTGACCCTTCACGCGCGCATAGATGGGAGCGGCAAGCTCGAAGGCGCCATCGCCGGTGTTGTACTCGGGCTTGAGCACGCCGTCGACCTCGCGCTCCGGCCATACCAGAGCCTGTCCCAGGAACGACTTCTCGGGGATCTCGGCACCCTTGACCAGGAAGTTATGTCCCTTGAAGTACGGCATATGCAGCGCCAGGTTACCGAGCGCGCGACGGATGGGCAGCGGCACCATCTTTTTGTACTTGCGCACCGGGACCGTGTCCTCGTAGTAGGCGTAGCCGCCAAAGAGCTCGTCGGCGCCTTCGCCCGAAAGCACGACGGTGACGTCCTTGCGGGCCATCTCGGCCAAGAACCACAGCGGCACGGAAGACAGGTTGGACTGCGGCTCGTCCATGTGATACTGGATGTCCTCGAGCGCACCGAAGAACTCGTCGGCGGTAATCATCTTGCGGACGTTCTCGACGCCGAGCTTATCGGAAAGCTCCTTGGCGTAGTTGGTCTCGTTAAAGTTCTTGTAGTCAAAGCCCACCGAGAAGGTCTTGTCGGGCATGAGGCAAGCGGCGATGTAGCTGGAGTCGACGCCACCGGAGAGGAACGACGCGACCTTGACGTCGGCGATACGATGGGCCTCGACGCTCTCGTGCACGACCTCGTCCAGCTCATCGACATACTCTTCGAACGGCTTCTCGACGGCAGAGTAATCACAATCCCAGTAGCGCTCGATGTTCATCTTGCCGGTCGGGATATCGACGGTAAAGTAGTGCGCCGGCGGCAGCTTGTAGACACCCTCGAAGAAGGTCTCCTCGGTTGCCGAATACTGCAGCGTCATGTACGGACGCAGGGCCTTTTTGTTGACCGCCTTGTGGAAGTGCGGGTAGTCCAAGAAGCTCTTGATCTCGGAACCAAAGAGCACGCCCGGAGCGCCGTCGCCCGCATCGGCCATGGGATAGTAGTAAAGCGGCTTGATGCCAAAGATGTCGCGGGCGCCAAAAAGCTTGTTCTTCTTTTTGTCCCAGATGACGAAGGCGTACATACCGCGCAAGCGATCGAGTACGGCCTCGCCCCACTCCTCGTAGCCGTGCAGGAGGCTCTCGGTGTCGGCGCCGCAGTGGAACTTGTAGCCCTTGGCCTCGAGCTCGGAACGGAGTTCTTGGAAGTTGTAGATCTCGCCGTTGAAGACAATGACGACGCTACCGTCCTCGTTGGCCATGGGTTGGGCGCCAGCCTCGGTCAGGTCGAGGATCGACAGGCGGCGGAAGCCCAGGGCAACGCGGCCGTCGATAAACTGACCGCCCATGTCGGGACCGCGATGGACGATGCGGTCCATCATCTTGGTGAGCACCTCGGATTGGTTATCCGTCCCACCGACAAAACCGACAAAACCGCACATATACTATCCCCTCTGCTGTTGCTGGGCATCAAATCGAATCAGTAGCTTTTGAGTATACCCGAGGGCGTAAAGAGGGGCGGAATGTTCAGGCAATCTCAACTGAATCAGCTCCGCTGTGACACGCGCGAGTTACCTTTAATGGATATGAGGTGAATGAGGCGATTGTTTTGCTATACTCTCTCCGCACGGGCGATTGGCGCAACGGTTAGCGCAGGTGCTTTACACGCACAAGGCTGGGGGTTCGAATCCCTCATCGCCCACCACTGATTTGATAGGCTCCCAGCAATGGGAGCCTTTCTTTTTTTGGGCCCATCGCAGAGGGATTCGAACCCGACAGGGTGCGGAGCTGAGAAAACGCGCAAGCGTTTTCCAGCGCAGCACGCGAGGGCCGTAGGCCCGAAGCGAGAGCGGGCGGCGAAGCCGCACGCGACATCCCTTATCGCCCACCACTGAATTGTTAGGCCTCCAGCGATGGAGGCCTTTCTTTTTTCAGGCCCAGCGCATGGAATTCGAACCCGCCAGCACGTCTGTCACAAAGGCCGTGGTCAAAAAATGGCAAAAATGAGTACTGCTACTTTGTTTGCAACATATAAAAAGACAATATTTGCTTAAGTTACGCAACATATGTCCATTATAAGGACTAACAGTTGGATCAAAATCGTGCTTTCATCGCCATTTCGACGGTCGCGCGCGCAGACGTGGTGTAAGAGCGTCCTGAGGTCCGTCGCTGCAAGTC